>JAYTNK010000598.1:0-6920 GCA_043748375.1 Cytophagales bacterium | reverse complement strand
GTGAACTCGCACCTACAGGAGAGGATACGCCCTGCTACCTGCATATTCAAACCATGACTATTACGCTTTTAACTGAAAAATAATTTTTTTCAAATATTTGAAAATTACGATTAAAATAAACTTCCAAAGATAATACTTTCTCAATGAAATTTGCCACTAAAGCCCTCCATGCGGGCATCACACCCGACCCCAGCACAGGGGCTATCATGACACCTATTTTTCAAACTTCCACCTACGTACAAGATGGCATAGGCAAGCATAAAGGTTTTGAATATTCGCGCACGCACAACCCCACACGCCAAGCACTCGAACGCAATTTTGCCGCTCTCGAAAATGCTCAATACGGACTCGCCTTTGCCTCTGGTATGAGTGCAACAGATACGATTATGCGTCTCCTCAAAGTAGGTGATGAAGTAGTAGCATGCCACGATATGTATGGTGGCACATACCGCTTATTCAATCGCGTGTATGCAGAAAACTTTGGCATCAAAATCCATTATGTGGATATGAGCAATCCTGAAAATATACTGCCATATCTAAACGATAAAACCAAACTCGTGTGGGTAGAAACGCCCACAAACCCGCTATTGAATCTTATTGACATTCAAGCGGTGGCGGCTATTACCAAGCCACGAAACTTATGGCTTTGCATTGATAATACATTTGCCACACCATTCTTGCAAAATCCGTTAGACCTTGGGGCTGATATTGTGATGCACTCTGCTACAAAATACCTCGGCGGACATTCTGATGTGGTAATGGGTGCTTTGATGTATAATGCGCCCGAACTACATGAACGCCTCGCATTTATTCAAAATACTTGCGGTGCAGTGCCAAGCCCCCATGATTGCTTCCTTGTATTGAGAGGTGTAAAAACGCTTCATATACGAATGGAACGACACGGGCAAAACGGAAAAGCCATAGCCGAATATCTCGAACAACACGATAAAGTAGGCAAGGTATATTGGATAGGCTTGCCTACCCACCCAAACCACGACATAGCCTGCAAACAAATGCGTGGGTTTGGGGGTATGGTTTCGTTTACACTCAAAAACGAGAGTATGGAGGAGGCTATCCGCGTCATGGAAAGCTTTAAACTGTTTTCGTTGGGTGAATCTTTAGGAGGGGTAGAGTCGCTCTGTACGCACCCTGCTACTATGACACACGCCGCCATTCCCAAAGCTGACCGTGAGGCTCGCGGTTTGACTGATACCCTGATTCGACTTAGTGTAGGTATCGAGGATATTGAAGATTTAATAGCTGACCTCGAACAAGCGTTATAAATACACAGAAGCAAAAACACCTTGCCTACGCGGGCAAGGAACTTCTATATAATTGCGCGTTTTCTTTTTGATGCGGGTGGCAGATGCCATTCACAAACGACAAAATAATTAATTAGTTGGTCAAAAAGAAAACGCACAAAAAATATAAAAAGAATGAGTAGTTTTTTTACAAAACTGCTATCTTTGCCAAAACAAACTAAACCAACATCATGGCTAAAACGGAAAAAAAGAAAGCAAAAGCGATGGGATACGACTTTCCCAAAGAAACGTATATGTATTGGTATGAAAGTATGCTCTTGCAACGCCGTTTTGAGGAAAAAGCAGGGCAAATGTACCACAAACAAAAAATTAAAGGCTTCTGCCACTTATACATTGGGCAAGAAGCCAATGCCTCTGGAGCTGCAAGTGCTTTGCGCAAAGGCGACAAATGGATAACTGCCTATCGCGACCATGGACAGCCACTCGCACTTGGCACAAGCCCGAACGCTATCATGGCAGAACTCTATGCAAAATCTACAGGACTTTCAAAAGGTAAAGGTGGTTCTATGCACCTTTTTGATAAGGAAGTGGGCTTTATGGGTGGACATGGCATTGTAGGCGGACAAGTGCCACTGGGCGCAGGTATCGCTTTTGCCGAGCAATATTTAGGTACAGGCAATGTGTGTATTTGCTACATGGGCGATGGTGCGGTGCGCCAAGGAGCTTTGCATGAGGCCTTTAATATGGCTATGTTGTGGAAACTGCCTACTATTTTTGTCATTGAAAATAATGGTTACGCTATGGGAACTTCCGTAGAGCGCACCTCGAATGTAACCGAACTTTATACGTTGGGTGAGTCGTATGATATGCCTTCCGAAGAAGTAGATGCCATGAAAGTAGAAGAAGTACATTTGGCAGTAGCACGCGCTGCTGAACGCGCGAGAGCAGGGGAGGGACCTACCTTACTTGAATTTCGCACCTATCGCTACAGAGGACACTCTATGTCTGATGCGGCTAAATACCGCACAAAAGAAGAGGTAGAGCATTACAAAACATTGGACACTATAGAAAATGTAAAAAATACTATCTTAACCAAGAAATTTGCCACCGAAGCCGAATTAGACGCTATAGAAGCTGTAATTATGCAACGCGTAGAAGAATCGGTAGAGTTTGCAGAAAACTCTCCCTATCCAGACGCTTCAGAAGCATTCAAAGATGTGTATGTACAAGAAGACTACCCTTACACAACTGATTAACACAAAAGCAAAGGTAGGCGAGTTGCGTATCTTTGCTTTTTTCAGCCTTTAAAAGCCATCGCCTCATGAAACATCAAATTCTTAACCATACACAAGTATTACAAAAGATAAGGCGCATAGCTTTTCAGCTTTATGAAAATAACTTTCAAGAAAAGGAACTTGTTTTTGTAGGCATACAAGGCGTAGGCTATACACTTGCCTCCATGTTGGAGCAAGTTTTTGGTGAAATTTCGCCTATTAAAACTACTTTAGGCAAAATACAAATAGATAAAATACAGCCACTTTTACACGAAGTAGCTTTAGACCTTGCTCCCGAATTACTCGCTGATAAGTGTATCGTGCTGGTAGATGATGTATTAAATACAGGCAAGACACTTGCCTACAGTCTTAAGCCTTTCCTCAAAGCAAATATAGCTAAACTGCAAATTGCCGTTTTGGTGGATAGAAACCATCGTCTGTTCCCTGTTTCAGCTGATTATGTAGGCTACGCCCTCTCTACCACTTTGCGAGAACACGTACAAGTAGTACAAGAAAACCAAGAAATAACCGCTTACCTGAGTTAATTTTAGATAAATACATAAAAATTTTGTCTATTCGCAAACTTGGCATTAAATTGCAAGTTATTATATAACTTTTGACTATCTGTCCAAAAATTATGAGCCTCGAAATTAAAATACCTGCCGTTGGCGAATCCATTACGGAAGTCGTGATAGCCAAATGGCTTAAAAAAAATGGCGAACACGTAAAACGTGATGAAGCTGTATGTGAAATAGAAACCGACAAAGCCAGCCAAGAACTTATTGCTGAAGGCGAAGGTACGCTTGAAACAATTGCCAACGAAGGCGATACCGTACTTGTAGGCGTTGTTATTGCTAAAATAAACCCAACTGGAACGGCGGCTAAAGCAGATGCTTTGCCCAAAGAAGCAACTGTAGAAGCCACGCTTGTACAAACTGCTCAAGCCACAGGCGAAGTACGCGAAATGCGCGTTACGAATATGGGAGCAGAGGCTATTACTGAAGTAGTAATAGGTACTTGGCTCAAACAAGATGGCGATTTTGTGAAGCAAGACGAGCTTATTTTTGAGGTAGAAACTGAAAAAGCCAGCCAAGAAATGCCCGCAGAAGCATCAGGTATCTTGCGTATTGTAGCTCAAGCAGGCACTACCCTTAAAATAGGCGAATTGATTTGCAAAATAGAGGTTAGCACAGGCGCAATGGTAGGCAAGACAGAAACCAAACCCGTAGTCGAAACCCAAACAAACGCAAGTAATGACTATGCAAAAGGGCACCCATCTCCTGCTGCTTCCAAAATATTAGCCGAAAAAGGCATCGATACGAACCAAGTAGGTGGGACAGGCAAGGACGGCAGAATCACTAAAGAAGATGCACAAAACGCACAAAAAGCTGTAGAAAAGACCGTATCCAAAGAAGAAGCCAAAACGCAACCTGTAGCACAACCTTCCTTGCCTACCTTTGTAGGAGGACGCGAGCAACGCCGAGTGCGCATGACGCAAATGCGCAAAACCATTGCACGCAGATTGGTAACAGTGAAAAATGAAACCGCTATGCTCACTACTTTCAACGAAGTGAACATGAAGCCTATCATGGAGCTACGCAAAAAGTACAAAGAGGAATTCCAAACCGTGCATGGCATTGGCTTAGGTTTCATGTCTTTCTTTACGCGAGCGGCTACACTTGCCTTGCAAAAATTCCCTGAAGTAAATGCGATGATAGATGCAGGCGATATTGTCTATAACGATTTTGTAGATATTTCTGTCGCAGTTTCCGCGCCTAAAGGCTTAGTCGTGCCTGTTTTACGCAATGTAGAGCAAATGGGCTTTGCCGATATTGAAAAAGGCATCATGAGTCTTGCAGCGAAAGCGAAAGGTAACCAACTATCCATAGAAGATATGCAAGGAGGCACATTTACCATTACGAATGGTGGTATTTTTGGCTCTATGATGTCCACTCCTATTATCAATGCGCCACAATCGGCTATATTAGGTATGCACAATATTGTGGAAAGACCCATGGCAGTCAATGGACAAGTAGTTATCTTGCCTATGATGTATGTCGCCCTGTCGTATGACCACCGTATTATTGATGGACGCGAAGCGGTTGGTTTCCTTGTAACCATTAAAAAATATTTGGAAGAACCCGAAAGAATGTTGTTTGGTATCTAACAAAGATTGACAATTTTTGATTGACGATTTTTGATTGTAAAAAACTGATAATCCATGTTTTATAAGCTTGAACTACCTTTGCCTTGCCTACCCAAGCAACCTAGTTAGTTGGGCAGGCAAGGCAAAAATCGTAAATCAAAAATCGTAAATCCTTTTTTAAACAGCCTTGCCTGCACAAAAACAGGCAAGGCAAAAAGCGTAAATCAAAAATCGCAAATCAAAAATTCTCTATGCGTAACGAACCAAAATCCTCGAAACCGAGTAAATCAAACCCCAAACAAACCCAACAAATTTTGCTCATTGGTTTGTTATTGATAGCGTGTCTACTTGCTTTCGAGCTGTTTCGTGGACGCGGTACAGCCCGTAAAAAAGAGAAAGAACCAACTTCCCTTTCAGATACAACCAAAAAAATAGCTGAAACAAAACAAAGTGCTGCAGATTCTATTTCAAAAGTTTACGCCCCAATTGCCTTCAGGCAAGAACAACTAAAGAATGAAAAAGTAGCTGCTGCTTACAAAACCAAAGGTGATTCAGCACTCCTTGCCTACAAAAATGCAGGTTTAGACCTAAACACGCTCAATATTTATATTCGCGCTTTTAAAAAAGAACAAATTGTAGAGGTTTGGGGGAAAGATAAAAATAAACGGGCTTATACCTTACTCAAAACTTATACATTTTGCAAATCATCGGGTAAGCTCGGGCCTAAACGCAAAGCAGGTGATAACCAAATTCCTGAAGGGTTTTATAAAATTGATAGATTCAATCCAAAAAGCAAATTTTATTTATCGCTCGGACTGAATTATCCAAATAAAGTGGATAAAAAAATGGGCGATACAACAGGCTTAGGAAGCGACATCTTTATACATGGCGATTGCCAAACGATTGGTTGTATTCCGATTACAGACGATAAAATAAAGGAGCTATATGTTATGGCTATAGATGCTAAATCGGCGGGACAAAAGACTATTCCTGTGAGTATCTTTCCCACTCGGCTGACAAACGAAGCGTATCGTAGCCTAAAAGTACAATTTCAAGATGAACCCGAAACCTTGAAGCTTTGGGCATCTATGAAAAAAGGCTATCAATTTTTTGAAGATTGCAAGCAACTGCCCTCTATTGTACTTACAGATAAAGGCGAATATATATGTAAATCAGACTGTGGAGGAAATTAAATGCTCAGCAGGCAAGGTTGGAAATCTTGCCTGCCAGAACTATCCCGTTTGCAGGCTTAAAACCGCAAAGGAGGCGCTGTTACGTTCTATCTTGCCTCACCCCTGGGGTATCTACTGATATTTCCCCTCTCCATTTGGAGAGGGGCAGGGGTGAGGCATAAAATTTGGCAAACACAAAACTGTTTCAGAGAATTTAACAGCCCTGCAAAAGAGATGTTTCTGATTGCTCATCTAAAAAAAGTGTGTTTTTTATAATCAAAAATAATTATTATTGTTAATTTAGCAGAAGCGAGTGTCCACCAGGCATCATTACAAATACTAAACACTACACTAAAATTTGCAAAAATAACTATTATTAGCTACCTTTGCAATCGATGGAAACTATTTTTTTGAATGGTCAGTGCCTTACTATAGAACAAGTCATAGCCGTTGCATATCACTATGCTAAAGTGGATATAACCCCCGAAACATGGGCACGCGTACAGCAAAGCCGTGCCTTTCTTGAGCGCATGGCGCATAGCGGAAAAGTTATTTATGCTATCAATACAGGCTTTGGTTCAAATGCTTCAGTGTTGATAGATGACCACGAAACAGCTATTTTGCAAACGAAGCTCCTCCTTTCACACGCCACAGGGGTAGGCAAGCCCCTCCCAAAAGAAGCCGTAAGAGCTATGATGCTCATACGATTGAATACGTTATTAGCAGGTTATTCGGGGATTCGTGTCGAAACGCTCACGCTATTGCAAGCCTTGATAAACCACAAAATACATCCAGTTATCCCTTCACAAGGCTCTGTAGGCGCAAGCGGCGACCTTTGCCCTCTTTCTCACATGGCTATCGTATTATTGGGAGAAGGCGAAGCAAATATAGAAACCGAGCAAGGCACACAGCTCGTTTCAGCCGAATATGCCTTAACGCAAGCAGGCTTAAAACCTATACAACTTGCCTACAAAGAAGGTATTGCCTTGAATAATGGCACTACTTTTTTGACTGCACTTGGCGTAATAGCTGTGTATGAAAGTAAATTATTGTTAGACCGCGCCCT
>JAYTNK010000597.1:0-34140 GCA_043748375.1 Cytophagales bacterium | reverse complement strand
CAGGGTCAATAATTTGGCACGTATGCAAATCCAAATTGTTTTCTGTAATAAGTTGTTGTATTTTTGCCTTATCACCCAATAAAATAGGATAAGCAATCTGCTCATCTTTTACCGTTTGGATAGCCTTGAGGGTTTTAAGATTGTCGGCTTCTGCAAAAATTACACGTTTAGGATTTTTCTTGGCGCGTTCTACCATACGCGACATAAGGCGATTGTCCAAACCAATACGCTTCAATAAATCATGATGATAAGCGTCCCAATCCGTGATAGGTTTTTTGGCTACTCCACTATCCATAGCAGCTTTGGCTACGGCAGGCGAGATAACCGTAATGAGGCGATTATCGAGCGGCTTGGGTATAAAGTACTCTTTCCCAAAAGTCAAAACCTTATCTCCATAAGCCTTATTTACCATATCAGGCACAGGCTCTTTGGCTAATTGGGCTATAGCGCGCACCGCCGCAAGCTTCATCTCTTCATTGATACACGAAGCCCGCACATCAAGCGCGCCACGAAATATATACGGAAATCCTAAGACATTATTCACTTGATTCGGGTGGTCAGACCTGCCCGTTGCCATCAATAAATCGTCACGGGTAGCCATCGCAAAGTCATACGCAATCTCAGGGTCAGGATTGGCACAAGCAAACACTATTGGTTGGTCTGACATACTCAATAGCATGGCAGGCGTTACTACGTTGCCCTTTGATAAACCCAAAAACACGTCTGCGCCTTCCATAGCTTGGTCGAGCGTATGTAAGTCCTTGCCTGTGGCAAATATAACTTTGGAATTATCCAAATCAGGGTTATCTTTGCGAATAACACCCTTACTATCCAACATAATAATGTTTTCGGGGGTTGCGCCCAGCGCGATAAATAAATTAGTGCATGAAATAGCCGCTGCACCTGCGCCATTGACCACTATTTGCACCTCTTCTATGAGCTTGCCTACGATTTCCAAGGCGTTCAACAAGGCAGCAGCAGTGATAATAGCCGTTCCATGTTGATCGTCATGCATAATAGGAATGTTCATTTCCTTACGCAAGGTCTGCTCTATTTCAAAACATTCGGGGGCTTTAATATCTTCTAAATTGATGCCTCCAAAAGTAGGCTCAAGCGATTTTACAATGCGGATAAACTCTTGTGGGTCTTTGCAATCTATCTCAAGGTCAAAAACATCGATACCTGCAAATTTTTTGAATAATACGCCCTTGCCTTCCATGACAGGTTTTGATGCTTCTGGACCAATATCGCCCAAACCTAATACGGCAGTTCCGTTTGATATGACGGCAACTAAATTTCCTTTGGCTGTGTATTTATATACGTTCTCTACATTTTCGGCTATTGCCAAACAAGGCTCTGCTACGCCAGGTGAGTAGGCAAGAGCGAGGTCGTGTTGGGTACTCATGGATTTAGTAGGGACAACTTCAATTTTCCCTGGTTTGCCCTGCTCGTGGTATTGCAAGGCATCTTCTTTGCGCACTTTTAAAGGCATAGTATTTTTAGGCTTTGGACACAAATTATTACAACAATGTGAGCAAAGATAGCACAAAAAAACGACACCACTTATTTTTAGCTTTTAATTTTCAAGGCGGGTTGAACCACTACCTTTTTATTTTTTTCAGCTATCCTAATTGTATGGGATGTAAGGTTCAAGATAGACTAATCGTCATAACTTTTGCAGAACCAAATTAAATAAATTGACATTTATTTTTTACATTTTTAGGCATCAAAAAACGTTGCAACTTGCCTACCCACTATAGGGTTTGGCAGGCAAGTTTGTAACTTGCCTGCCAAAAACAGCTATTTGTTTAAGGCTTATTTTTTCTTGGCAAAAAACCATTCATTTGTTTTTACTTGACTTTCCATAGCATCTTCTTCTTCGTCGGGCAAATAGGGAAAAAAGTCAATGCCTGTCCGCTTTTCTATTTCATCAACTGCTATGGCGTAGGTAGGAACTTGTTTAAAACTCATGCGATTTTGCATAATAAAGCCTATCATTTGTTTTTTTTCAGGGTCGAGTATCACTTTAAAGTATTCTTTTGGCACACTTACTTGGTTTTTTGCACCAATGGTAGGCAAGTCATCTTGTAAAATAGGACCTGAAACGATATAAATTTTGCCACGTTGTTTTGCCCAAGTCCTGCATTTAGATTCTAATTGCTCCCAAATTCCTGCATTGAAGTCGTGCACTTGTGGACTCATATTACTCATAAAAAATGATTCGGACATAGCCTCAGTCGAGAATTTGAAGTCGCCTGCAGGAGCAAGATGTCCGCGATCGTAGCCTGAGTTTTTATAATCTGCGGGAACTGCCGAGCCAGTAATTACATCAGGGTCAGGGCGAAAATTGTTTTGGCGTTTTACTTCGCCTTCCACATACTTTTTGAGCAGTTTGTAGGCTACCCACTCTGCTTGCTCATGTTTCTCATTGTATAGCAAGGTATAATATTGATGCTTTACTACCCGCTTTTGATCTTTTTTGGTTATAGCAGGGAGTTCAGGATTTTCATCATCTTGGGGGTTGTCTTGCCTACTGCTTGTATTTTTGGCTTTGACATCTGCTTCTCCCTCGTCTTCATCTGTCTTGCCTGCCTCTTTTGCATTTTTATTTTCAGGGAGTTCAGGCAATTTTATATCAAATATACTGCTGACTTGTTGCCAAAGTGGATTGCCATTTACTTGGTTGAATATGCCTGTGAGCCAGCCAAATCCGCCAAAGAAGGTGATGCCATATAAGAGGTTACGCACAGTAATTTTGGAAATACCCCACTTTATAGCCCCAGAGCGTTTTGTACGGGTTTTTCTTGCGTATGTTTTTTTACGTGTTGCCATTTTTTCTATATTAGGGTGAATAATATAGCAAATGTATAGAAATTTATGCAAAGTATCAAATACCTTGCAATATTTTTATGAAAATATAAAAAATGCTTGTCGTTTTTTTAGGTTTGCTACAAAAAACACCATATTTTTAAAATACTTTATTAGATAAGCATACTTTTCAAACTCTCTTTGGTGAGTGGTTTGTTGATGTATTCTTTAACATTATCATATTTTTTAGATTTTTTTACGTCTCTTGAGTTGATAGATGAGGTGAGCATAACTATTCTACAAAACTTTTTTGTAGCTTCCGTTAAATTTTCAAACTCGTCAAGAAACTGAAAACCGTCCATAAGTGGCATATCAATATCTAAGAAAATGACTTCGGGCATCATAGCTGTATTACCTGCGCCTGCTATCTTCTCTGCGTTTTTTAAGAATTCGATAGCACTTTTTCCACCCGTATGTGTGAAAATATATTTACAAATACCTGATGATTCTATGATACGCTGATTGATGAGGTTATCAATCTCATTGTCATCTATCAACATTACAGCATTATAGTTAGACTGCGTCATCTTTTGAGGGTGTTTAAGAAGTTGTACTTTCTGATGTATCGCGCAAATATAGCTATAATATATCGTGAAAAAAAAAAAAAGCTTTATAACGCAAAGAAAAACGCGTCATGGCAAGAAAAAATGAGTATTGTGGCTGTTTAGGCAACCTATGAGGCAGCAGGCACGGTTTTGCACCATAAAGAAAAAGCCACCTCAATAAGGTAGCTCTTTGCTGAAACATTATGCAACATTATAACCGTTTTTCCACAGATGTATGAATCAGTTTACAACATAATAACAAACATTATGCCAAACAAAATTTGTATATGGAACACTTGTTAAATAAGGTGCTATTTGAAGATGTAGTGTTTTTGAACACTTCTCAAGGTTTATTGACCATTGACAACGTTCAAAAACAGGTTAACTTGTTTTAAAATACGCTCCCCACAATTAAAATAGCAGGCTAAATTAATCAAGC
Source organism: Cytophagales bacterium (assembly GCA_043748375.1). Lineage (GTDB taxonomy): Bacteria > Bacteroidota > Bacteroidia > Cytophagales > Microscillaceae > RDXI01. The sequence continues at coordinate 30,288 of JAYTNK010000597.1, read as the reverse complement.
CCACGATTTTAATCGTGGGCTTGTGCAAGTATTCCTTTCTGAAAAGACTTGTAAAAAGACTTTTGCCAGCAGTCTAATAGACTTCTTGCGAAAGTGTTTTTTAGAAGCCTCACACCCTGCCCTCTCTCCATTTTGAGAGAAGGAAAAGGTACTTTCGCAGGAAGTCTAATCAAATTTAATGCTTTTTGAATCTGTAAATCTGACACCCTTTGCGCGAGCATCTTGATAGATAGGATCGCCGAGGTGTCCTAAATTAGGTACATCGGACATGCAATCTTCTATCACTACAATTTTGCTAGCAAGGTTAGGAGCGTATTGCATAGCTTGGCGAAGACTAGTAGCTACACAATGTGATTTTGCCTCGCCTGCCAAGAAAACATTTTGGTAGTTCTCCAATGTTTTAATGAGCGATTGATTTAATTGGGTTTCGGGTCGGTCTGTAATAGGTATTTGTGCCATGAATATACCGAAATGCTCAGTAAGTGGATATGTACCTTTGGTTACGGCTTGATAGTACTTGCCCTTGTGTGTCCAAGCTTTAAGGGCTTCCATCAGTTGCCCATCAAGAGATGCTCCTTGCGAGCCGATTAAGCAGTGTTCAGGCCAGATAAAGTGTGGAAACTCGCCTTGTGCTTCAAGGTCAGTAAGGTATTTGAGGGCTTCTTTAGGGTAAAAGCGGGGTGTCCACTTGCCTTCATTAACCTCTTTGAGCGTTATTTGCGTAAATGGTGCGGGGAATTTACCGTCCTTATCTTGCCAAAACGAGGGGTGCGAGATGTCATTAACGGGGTGCGAATCGAGCGTTACACAGATATGGTCAATCTTGTCTAAGTTGTGGAGAATAATATTTTTAAGACGTTCCATATCCTTTTCTGCTCCAGGCACATGGAGCGAGCCATTGGGATTGCAAAAATCGTATTGGGCATCAATGATTAGAAAGGCGTTTTGATTTCGCATGAGTAACTATAGTTTTGTTTGAGCAAATATACAGCTTATTTTGAAGTGTCTATTATTTTTTGCGCGTTTTCTTTTTTTGTTTGGTGCAGAGGCATGCAAACAAGGGATTCCCACATTTGGTGGACACCAAACAGCCTTACAAAAACAAACACTTGATAAATATTGGTTCTTAGAAAGTTATAGCAGAAGCTACCAAAATATATGAGTAGTCATGCTTAAGAATCTGTTTTTCAGGCTTTTGCGGGGTGCTAAAGTGTATAACAGACGCTTACAGTGTGGCTATCCTGTAATAACTTTCGAAGAACCTAAATACTGAACACTATTCAAAAAAAAACCTTTCTTTTGGAAAGAAAGGGTGTTGTAATTTATACTTCTTGTATTTCTTTTGCTTCCTCTTTTTGTGTTTCTTGTGCTTTGGTTGCTTCTGCATGGTCGTAGGCATATATAATGCTCTGTACCAAGCGGTGGCGCACTACATCTTTGGCATCAAGTTGCACAAAAGCAATCCCTTTAATATCTTTTAGAATTCGCTTCACTTCTATCAATCCTGACTTTTGTTTCGTAGGCAAGTCTATTTGTGTAATATCGCCTGTGATAATCATTTTTGAGTTTGGACCCATTCGGGTGAGGAACATTTTCATTTGCATGGGCGTAGTATTTTGGGCTTCGTCCAACAATATAAAGGCGTTGTTTAGTGTTCGCCCACGCATATAGGCAAGCGGGGCTATTTCAATGATACGATTTTCCAAGTAATACTTTAACTTTTCAGCTTGTACCATGTCATCGAGAGCATCATAAATAGGACGTAAGTAAGGGTCGACCTTATCTTTTAAATCACCAGGCAAAAATCCTAAACTCTCGCCTGCCTCTACTGCAGGGCGTGTGATAATGATTTTTTTTATCTCTTTATTTTTTAAAGCACGCACGGCAAGCGCGACAGCTATAAAGGTTTTACCTGTGCCTGCAGGTCCAAGTGCGAATACAAGGTCGTGGGTTTGAGCCGCTTTTACCAATTCTATTTGATTAGCTGTTTTCGGTTTAATACCCGCGCCTTTTGTGCCATACACCAACACATCTTTGTCTAAGGCTTCTTCTTCGGCAAGAATTTTCTCAGGGCTTTCTCCGCGAAGGAGGTTGCTCACGTTGTCGGGTGTAATTTTGCCAAATTTGTAATAGTGCATCAACAAGGCATTGATAATCTCATTTATTTTGAGAATTTCGGGTGTGGAGCCTTGTATGCGCAGTTCGCTACCGCGTGAGATGATTTTGCTTTTCGGGAAGGCATCAGAGATTTCCTTGATGTTATGGTTCTCTACGCCCAGAAAATCAACCAGCGATACGTCATCGAGTTGGATAATTTTTTCTACCAAAAAAAATAAGTGGTTTAGGTTAAGGTTTTATTTCAAAAAATAAAGGTAAGTATTTTATTTCATATATCAAAAAAAAAAATGAAAAAATGCTCAAAATCACAAAAAAAAGAAGGAAATAAAAAAAATTCGAAAAAAAGCTCCACTCTTGCTCCTTTGTTTGGTATATTAAAGGCAGTAACAACAGCAAACATATAAGTATTTTACGAAGAACTTAACTAACAAACAAAGGCGAAATAGTATTTTTCGCCTTTGTTTTTGTGGATTTTAGACAACTATACAGTCGAGTTATAAATATTGTTTTATTGCTAAAAAAAGTGTTATCTTTGCTACATCATTAAGGCTAACATCTTCGTTAGTTGTTAGATTTTTTTAAAAGTCTGTCTAACAAATGACAGATCTATCCAATAAAAACAAATAAGTTTCCTTTTTGAGCATAAGAAGCTGCTTACAAAAGACAAAACAGCCAATTTGCTATTCAAAAAGAAAACTCACAAAAATAAAGTAGCTACATAGTTACAAAAAACTGGTTTTACAACGCGCTAAAATATTTACAAATCATGTTCACAAAAGAAGCCCTAGAAAAAATTTTGTTTTTGGATATTGAAACTGTTCGCAGTCACAAAGCGTATTTCGAACTTAGTGATGGTATGCAAAAAATGTGGACACACAAAGCCGACTCTGTCAAAATTAAAGAGGAAGACCTTGCTCACCCTTGGACTCCTGAACAAAAGTACATGGAACGTGCCGCTATTTACGCTGAATTTGGGCGAGTAGTGTGTGTGAGTGTAGGTTATATTATGTGGGAAGATGGCGAAGCACACATCAAAACCAAGTCATTTTATGGAACAGATGAAGCCAAGCTATTGCTGGAATTTAAACAAATGCTCGAACATGCTAAAATGCAAGGCTGGAAGCTCTGCGCACATAATGGCAAAGAGTTTGATTTTCCGTATATGGGCAGGCGTTTTTTATTGAATGGCATTACATTGCCATGCGCCTTGCAAGTTCAGGGAAAAAAGCCGTGGGAAAGCTCTTTTTTAGATAGTATGGAGTTGTGGAAGTTCGGAGACTATAAAAGTTACACCAAACTCGAGCTTTTGTGCGAAGCTTTCAGCATACCCTCACCCAAATCAGACATGGACGGTAGTCAGGTAGGCGAGGTGTATTGGAAAGATGGCAATGTGGAGCGTATTGCACGATATTGCGAAGAAGACGTGATTGCTACAGCGCAACTGCTCCTCGCCTACAGTTGCATGCCTTTGGTAATAGCGGATAATATCCATCGTTAAACTTGCTTGCCAAAAAAACGCCCTTTTGAGCTTGTTTTAAAAGGGAAAAATATTTATTTTCAAAATACTTGATGAAAAATTTGCAATTCTCGTATACGCTATATATCTTTGCACATAATTAAACGGGGTATAGCGTAGTCCGGTCATCGCGCCTGCTTTGGGAGCAGGAGGTCGCAAGTTCGAATCTTGCTACCCCGACAAAAATTAAAGCAATAATCGATTCCGTAGCTCAGCTGGATAGAGCAATTGCCTTCTAAGCAATAGGCCATTGGTTCGAATCCAATCGGAGTCACTAAACAATCTAAAAACCGCATTTACAGCCTGTAAATGCGTTTTTTTTTATGCCCAAAAAAATGACTGCCAAATTGATATTTTTCTGTACCTTTGCATAGCTATGATTTACCTTGACAACAACGCCACTACACCCGTTGATAAACAAGTTTTAGAAAAGGCATTGCCTTTCCTTACTACTTATTTCGGTAACGCCTCCAGTACACACGCTGCAGGCAAGACTGCCAACGAAGCTGTTTCAAAAGCTCGCCTGCAAGTTGCGCAACTGCTAAACGCGGAATCTAATGAAATCACATTCACATCAGGCGCGACTGAAAGCATCAATTTAGCCCTGCGCGGTTTGGCAGAAGTACAGCAAGGCGCGAAAACCCACATTATTACGTTACAAACCGAACATACTGCAGTACTCGATACTTGCCGATATTTGGAAACTGTCGGTTTTGAGGTCGATTATTTGCCTGTCTTGTCTACAGGGTTGGTAGATTTGGAAGTACTGCAAAATGCCTTCAGACAAGATACTTTGCTTGCCTGCGTAATGCTCGCCAACAATGAAATAGGCACTATCCAAGACATCAAAACGATTACTGAAATAGCCCATGCACATGGCGCGCTCGTGTTTACAGATGCTACACAAGCGGTAGGCAAGATGCCTGTAGATGTGCGTGAGTTGGGTGTGGATATGTTGGCTTTTTCGGGACACAAAATGTACGCACCCAAAGGCATAGGTGTACTCTACAAAAATGCCCAAAAACGAATAAAAATCTTGCCTACCCAATATGGAGGTGGACACGAAAAAGGGCTTCGAAGTGGTACACTCAATGTATTTGGTATAGTGGCATTGGGCGAAGCCTGCGCTATAGCAGGTAAGGAAATACCACAAAATGCACTGAAAATCAAAGAACTACGCGACTATCTCGAAGCAAAGCTTTTGACTATGGAAGATACTTTTGTGAATGGTAAAATAGACTCGCGTATGTTCAACGTTACCAATATTTGTTTTAGAGGCGTGGAAAGCGAAGCTATGATTTTGGGTTTAGAAGACATAGCTGTTTCGAATGGCTCAGCGTGTACATCTATGAAAATAGAACCTTCCCACGTCTTGAAAGCCATAGGACTTACTAATGAGGAGGCTTTTCAGTCTATACGGTTTAGTTTAGGAAAAGAGAACACGAGGGAGGAGGTGTTGGAGACAATAGCAAGTGTTAAAAAATTACTCGAAAATATAAAAAGCTTGCTATAGGAAAAGTCAAAAAAATACTTTAATTTTGCCCAAAAATTAAACGCATTTATGGCGCAAAACCTTTCCTTCTCTGGACACGAAACATTTGTTTGCAAGCAATTTTGGCTCAAAAAGGGTTACGATTTTTTGCAACAAAACAAGAAATTCAATGATAATCAAGCAGTTGTAGATTTAGGGGTAGGCAAGAACATGGTAAACTCTATTGCTTTTTGGCTAAAGGCTTTTGGTATGTCAAATACCGAAGGGTTAACAGACATGGCACATTTTATATTCGACAACAAAATTGGCAAAGACATCTTTTTAGAAGATATAGCTTCTGTTTGGCTACTGCATTATTGGCTTGTCAAAACGGAACGCGCCTCGATTTACAGTTTATTTTTCAATGAGTTTGTCAAAGAAAAGCCCGAATTTACCAAAGAGCAACTCAAAAAATGGCTCATGAACAAAACGGAAGGCAAGATTTCAGAAAATACGATTGTACGGGATATTGAGGTACTTTTGAGAACTTACCTGAAACCTATCAAAAGTAAAAGCATAGAAAAGGACTTTATGAATATTTTTGTGAGCCTTGAACTTTTACATCAAGACAAAGACAAGTACAACATACAAGTGAACGAAAAAAGTAACTTGCCTGCCGAAATATTTCTGTACGCTATCTTGGATAATGAAGCTTTTGCTACTACCAATAGCCTTAATTTGAAAGATTTGCGCTTCTCGCCTCAATCTGTCGGGCTTGTATTTGCTATGAATCTCGATGGCGTTTATGAAAAAATCAAAGAACTCGAAACTTTGTATGAAGGCAAAATCGTTTTTACCGAAACCGCAGGAAATCCTGTGCTACAGTTCAAAGAACGCCCAGAAAAAATACAAGTGCTAATCGAATATTACCAAAAAATACAAAATCCATAACATATTTCCGTAGGTTTCACCTACGGCTATTCATAGTAGAACCCCTATCAGGGTTCAAAAATAGATATTTACGACCTCGAAGAGGTCACACTATGAATAGCCGTATGTGATAACATACGGAAAAACGTGATTAAGACAAGTATAAATAACTACTTATGAATCAAGATATTGCCAAATTCTCGGCTTCAGTCAATATAGAACGTGATGCGACGCAAGAGTTGCGCTACATTACTACGCCTAATGCACAGGAAATTTTCAAACAAATTGCCCACAATTTTGATACAACAAATCAACGCGCTTTTATTATGGTAGGCGCGTATGGGAGTGGGAAATCGGCTTTTTTATGGGCATTTGAGCGTACATTGAACAAAAAAGAGAATTATTTTTCAGACCTTTTCAATGTATTTCACAAATTCGATGGCTTTGAATTTATACGCTTGGTAGGCAAGCCACAATCTTTGCTTGCTACCATAGCAGAAAGATTTGGGGTAGAAAAGTATAAAAATGCCACTCCTATATTCGAGGCTCTTGATGCACATTATCAGGCATTACAAACCCAAAATAAGGGAATGGTAATCATGCTTGATGAGTTCGGGAAATTTCTGGAATACATCGCTAAAAATTCGCCTGATAAAGAACTGTATTTTATACAAGAATTGGCAGAATGGGCTTCAGGCAAAAACGTGCTTTTGATAGCTTCTTTGCATCAAGGCTTTTCGGGATATTCATACAGCCTCACCGAAACACAACGTGGAGAGTGGCGCAAAGTAGAAGGACGTTTGAAAGAACTTACCTTTAATGAGCCTGTAGAGCAACTTTTGCACTTGGCTTCACATCATTTAGAAGCACAAAAGGCAGGCAAGAAAGCTCCTGCTAATTTCAATACACTTTTTGAGGTTATCAAAAATGCGAACAAGAAAATTATCAAAGATAACTACACCGCAAAATTTGCCAAAACGCTCTATCCCTTCGATATACTCACAGCCACCGTACTCACGCAAGCCTTACAACGCTATGGACAAAATGAACGTTCTTTGTTCTCTTTCCTGAATGCTGACGATTATTTGGGCTTGTTCGATTTTTATAAAAGCGACTTACCTTATTTTAATTTGGTAAGATTATATGACTATTTGAAACATAATTACCATTCATTTTTATCTCAAAAAACAAATCCTGAACTAATGCACTGGGTAAGCCTTAAGAATGCTTTAGAACGGGCAGAAGGCGATGCAGTGATTGAGGAAGCAGGGCTGTTGAATACAACTTTAGAGGTTTTGAAAACTATTGGGCTTTTGGGTATTTTTGTACCCAAGTCTTCGCATTTAGACAGCGATTTTTTGACTAAATACCTTGAATTTTCAGGCAAGGCGCAAGACGTTGAGGAAGCGATTGAGAAATTGGTACAACAAAAAATCATTCGTTATGCCAAACACAGCCATCGTTATCTGCTTTGGGAAGGAAGCGACATTGATATAGAGAAAGAAATTCAGAAAAATATCAGAGAGTTTGACCAAAATATAGACCTTATCAGGGAATTATTACATGATTTTGACCTTCCCTACATTATTGCTAAACAAGCTCTTTTGCAACGCGGTACGCCTCGTGTATTTTCTTTCCAACTTTCTGAAGCACCTATCACAAGCCTTGAGCCTGAAGGCGAAATAGATGGCTATATCAACCTTATATTTTCGCTCACACAGACAGAACAAGCTATAGCAAAAGCCTCAAAAGATTGTAAGTTTGCGACTTTGTTTGGCTTTTTTACAAATACTGAAAAAATAAGACAGACCGTTTTGGAGATAAAAGCCATCAGAAAAGTAAAACAAGAAAATCCAGATGATGTTGTAGCAATCAAAGAACTTACAAGTCTTGAGGGGTATCAATTCACATTATTGAACCGACACATTTTAGAAAATTTGGAGGTAAAAAACGAAAATGTCGTTTGGTTTTTCAAAGGCGAGCGTGTAGAAATACAATCTATCAGGCAATTCAATAGGCAACTTTCCACCATAGCCAACGACATTTACCCTGATACGCCCACTTATTGGAACGAAATGATAAACACTTCTGAAGTATCGAGTCAGATGATTTTGGCAAGAAAAACGCTTATCAAACAAATCGTAAATGCCTATCATTTGGAAGATTTAGGGTTTGAGAAAACGAACTTTCAACCCGAAAAAACGGTTTATCTTTCACTTTTACAAAATACAGGCATACACCGCAAAGAAGCAAACGGTTATACATTGGGCGCACCGCTTGATGAGTCTTTCCTACCAATATGGCAGGCAGGCGAGGACTTTCTCGAAAGTACCAAAGAAACCAAAAAAAGCTTACAAGAATTGGTCAATACACTTTTGCGCAAACCTTACAAACTTAAGCGTGGGCTATTAGATTTTTGGTTGCCTGTTTTTGTGTTTATCAAACGCAACGATTTTGCGCTGTATGAAGATGGTAGCTATAAGCCCGACCTGATGCCTGATGACTTTGATGTGTTGGTAAAAATGCCTGAACGCTTTGAAATAAAAGCCTTTAATGTAGAAGGAATCAAATTGGAGGTTTTTAATAGCTACCGCAACTTGTTGAATAAAATCGTTACAGACAATCCTGACAAAGAGAGTTTTATCGAAACTATCAAACCTTTTCTGACTTTTTACAAACAATTAGATACCTACGCCAAGAAAACTACGCGCCTACAAAAAGGCAGCCTTGCGCTCCGAAAAGCTATAGAAAATGCTACTGACCCCGAAAAAATATTTTTTGAGGACATTCCTAACGGACTTGGGTTTAGCTTGCCTACCCTGCGAAATGATGAGGAAGAACTCGAAAACTTTACAACTCAACTTCAAAGTGCTATTCGTGAGTTACGCTCTTGCTATGATGAATTGATGAAACGTTTTGAGTATGTGATAGCAGGCAAGACAGGCATCAATACCTATCCTGACTACCAAGAAGTTTTGAAAATTCGTTTCAAAGCAGTCCGCAAACACGCCTTACTGCCACATCAAGAAGTTTTTTGTCAGCGCGTTTATTCTGATATGCAAGACCGTAAGGCGTGGCTAAGCTCCCTCGCACACGCTTGTTTGGGCAAACATTTGGATAGTTTTACAGACCATGACGAGTTGAGGCTGTACGATAAATTCAATGCCATAGTAGAAGAATTGGACAACCTTTCAGAGATTACGACTGAAAAAGATTTTGACACAGAGGCAGAAAACGTATTTCGCCTTGATTACACTTCTTTTGCCGAAGGACTGCGTAAACGCCTTATTCGATTGCCCAAAACACGCACTGCCGAAATGCAAAAAATTGAAGGGCTAATCAAAAAAATCTTAGAAAAACAAACTGATAAGTCGCTAAAAATAGCTATCTTAGCAGACCTTTTGCAAGAGGAACTTAGAAACGAATAAAGCCCTAAAATTTATGACCTTAAACGAAAAAATCATATCCGATATACATACCTTGCGCAACCCTATTATTTTGTCGCAAATATTTGAGTTTGTGCGCCTGATGAAACGCCAAGAGAAGGTACAAAACACGCCTTCTCATGCTGTTCGCTTCCCAAAATACATCAGTGATGAAGAAGCGCAAGAACTACAAACCGTCATCAACCAAGAATTTAACCATATAGAAGGAGAATGGTAACAGATGGAATAGAAGATATAGAAAGTTTGCTTGAAAACCCTACCATAGACACAAATTATCTGCAATTTTGGATAAACGATTTACAACTTAATACCTTTAATCTCCTATAAAAATGCAAGACACTACGCCTGAAATGCGCAAAAAACAATATGAAATCGTATTTCAAATGTCGGAAACCCAACGCTTTGCCGAAGGCATCAAGATGATACAAATGGGGCGTATGATTGTTGAAAACAGCCTCAAAGAACAAAACCCACAAATAACCGACCTTGAGATTCGCATAGCCATTTTCAAACGCTACTACAGCCGCGACTTCTCTAAACAAGAAATAGACAACATTGTTACTGCTTTTTATGCACATGACACACTAAAAAAAACACTGCCTTAGCAGATCTTTTGCAAGAGGAACTTAGAAACGAATAGAACCATGAAACAGAAACCTGAAAGTTATTCCGATTTTACGCTTGAGCATTTGAGCGATATGTTTGGGATAGTAGGCATTTACAAGCGGTTGGATTTGCCTGTCCTGCCTTGTGCAGTACCTGATTGGTTGGTCGCACAACTAAAAGCGGTAGAGGGCTTGCCTAATGCGACTGAAAAAGCCAAATCGGAGTTTTTTATTACCCCCATTTTGACTGCCCTTTTTGCAGCTAACCCTGATAGTTTTAAGTATTTTTCGGGATATACGTTTGATGTCGATAAAAAAAACGCGCTCAAAGGAAGGTGCGATTATTTGCTTAGTAAGTCAAAATCTGCTTTTATAGACGCACCCGTTTTTGGTATTTTTGAAGCAAAAGATGATAACTTGGAACATTGGTACGGGCAATGCGGCGCAGAAATGTACGCCTCTATGCTATTCAATGCTCAAAAGGGCAAGCCCATTGAGATTATTCATGGGGCTGTAACGAATGGGTTGAATTGGCAATTTTTACGCTTACAAGGCACTGATTTACAAATAGATACACATTATTACAACCTTGAAAACTTGTCTACCCTGCTCGGAACTTTGCAGGGAATTGTATCATTTTATGACTAAAACCCCATAAACCCATGAAAGTAACCCTTGATATTCAACAAACCCTTTTGATAGAGGAACTTGAGCGTGTATTGGCACGTTTTCATGTGCCTTATCAAACTGATACACTCGAAAAGCAAACCGTAACAGAAGAAAAACGGCAGGCAAGGAAAGCTACCTTACAAAAATTCAAAGGTGGCTTGGCTAAATATGGCAACCATTATACCCCCACTAAAGGAGAGTGGTACGAACAATGAACATATTTGTAGGTAGCAGTGTTTTGATAGAGTTAAATAGTTTTTTACCTTTGACAACTATCGGCAGGGCTAAAGCCACTGTCGATGGTTATAAACCCCAATAATAAACCCCATGACAAAGATTAGACACGTACTCGGCATATCGGGAGGCAAGGACAGCACCGCCCTTGCGATTTATCTCAAACGCCTATATCCTGAATTGGATATGGAATATTATTTTTGTGATACAGGCAAGGAATTAGACGAAACCTACGACCTTATGAAAAATCTGGAGGTCTTTTTGGGTAAAAAAATAAAAGTCCTCAAAGAAGTTAATAATGATACGCCTCCCTTCGACCATTTTCTGAAGCTCAACGGTGGTTATTTGCCTTCTGCTTCAGCGCGGTGGTGTACTACTAAAATGAAACTTGTCCCTTTTGAAAATTTTATCGGCAATGACCTTGCTGTTTCGTATGTAGGCATACGCGGAGATGAGGATAGAGAAGGCTACGTATCTACTAAGACTAACATACAAACTATTTTCCCTTTTAGGCAAAATATGTGGAGCAAAGAAATGATAAATAGTTTGCTACAGAACAAAAATATACTATTTTTGCAAAACGCTTATCAAACTGTATTGACTGGACAAAAATTAGTACAAGCTATAGGCATAGTAGAAACGCCTCTTTCTGTACGTTTTGGGCAAGCGTCCAAGCTAAATGCACTTTTGAGTATTGATATTCAGGCTTTTAATAAAGTAATGTTTACTTACCTACAGACTATAGACTCGGTAATAGGCAAGCTCGATGCCTTTCCTTTGGTAACAAATGAAGACAACTTAAACAAAAATGATATTTTTGATGTTTTACAAAAAAGTGGCGTAGGATTGCCCAAATATTACACCGAACTTGAATACGAAATAGAAGGACAAACAGGCATATACAATCGCAGTCGTTCAGGCTGTTTCTTTTGCTTTTTTCAACAAAAAATAGAATGGGTTTGGCTATATGAGCAACACAATGATAAGTTTTGGGAATCAGTAGCCTACGAAAAACAAGGCTACACATGGATACAAGGCGAAAGCCTCGAAGACCTTATACAACCCGAACGCATGGCGCAAATTAAAAGAGAGCATTTGAAACGAACCGAATTAAAAGCAAAAAATAAAAAATCAAATCTTCTCATGGATATTATGGAAGATGAAAATGAAGCTTGTTTAGCTTGTTTTGTGTAAACTGGTTCTTCAAAAGTTATTGTGGTATAGTCACGCTGTAAGCGTCTGTTTTCCCCTTTAGCACCGCGCAAAAGCCTGACAACGGATTCTCACAGAATGACTGCTAATGTTTTTTGGGTAACCTCCGCAATAACTTTCTAAAAAACTGTAAACTTTAATCGATAAAAATGAACGAACACGAAGATATATCTTTTTCGGTTGATGCAGGGCTTATAAACCGTTTAGGTTTTGAATTGGTGGGTAGAGCAGAAACAGCAGTTTCTGAACTTATCAAAAATGCGTATGATGCAGATGCTACTTTTGTAGAACTTGATTTTATAGAATCCAATGAAATAAGCGGAACACTTATAATAAGTGATGATGGGCTTGGCATGACAAAGGAACAACTTGTTAATGGCTTCATGCGCATATCTTCAGCTGATAAGGTGGATAATCCTATTTCACCTATTTTTAAACGTAGTAGGGCAGGTAAGAAAGGTATTGGTCGTTTTGCAACACAAAGATTAGGAGAGCGTTTAATATTGACTACCCAAATTGAAGACAGCGAAACCGCTTTGCAAATAACTATCGAATGGAATGATTATGAAGCTAAAAAAGAACTTTCCTCTGTTACACACACCATTATAGAAGTGGCAAAAGAACGAGAACATGGGACAACACTCAAGATTGAAAAACTAAGAGAAAACTGGTCTGAAGCCGCTATAAAACGTGTTTTTCGTTATACCTCAGAACTAATACAGCCAAGTTATCTATCTCCAAAAGCTAAAGAACTAAATTTATCCACTGAAGGGCTGAATAATGTGTTTGAAATAAAATTCTTTCAAACATTGGCAAAAGTGAGAACCGCTATTGCAGATGTTGATAAGATGATTTTTGATTTTGCGATTGCCAAAATCGAGGGATATGTGGGAACAGACAAGATAGGCTATTGTCATGTTAAAAGTGAAAGATATGGTTTAGACGAATTACATGAAATTAGTTCTAAAGATGGAGATGATATAACTCCCTTTAATTTGATAGAGAACGTCCATTTTATTGCGCACTACTTTATATATAATCGCCCAGATTATTACGATAATACTATACCTAAAATGTTACTCAATCAAATTCAGGAATTTTCTCAAGAAAGAGGGGGATTGAGATTATACCGTAATGGTTTTCGTGTTTTGCCCTATGGAGAACCTAATAATGATTGGTTAGATTTAGATAGAAGATGGTCAGGTGCTTCTGGTATTGCTATTCCTCTTGGCAATAAAAATCTTTTTGGTTTTATTGAAATTATAGATAAAAATGGAGTTTTTTTTGAAGAAACAGCGAGCAGGGAAGGTTTAATAGAGAATAAAGCATTAGAAGAATTAAAAACATTTGTATATAAAACATTAGTAAAAGCACGACAAGAAATACAAGGTTCGCAAGACTTTAAAGAAAGGAAAGGAAACAGAGATAAGAAACAACAAGAGAACAAACCAAAAGATACAAGACCTATAGAAGTAAAATTAACAGATATAAATAAGGACATATTTGATTCAAAAGAAGAATTAAAAAAGGTTTCGGAAAAAGTATATGGAGAAACAAGGGATAGCATCAAGAAAGTGCTATTGATGTTAGACAATGCTGAGCAAACTCAAACTTCTGTTAAAGAAGACGTTAAGGAGAAAATAGAGGAATTAGCCATGATGCGCGTTTTAGCAGGTTTAGGAATGACTATAGGTGAGTTTGTACATGAGTTGCAACAATTTACACCTTCTTTCAAAAGCAATTTAACATTCATAAGAAGGAATAATACTAATGAAAACATTAAAGATGCCCTACAAGGTTTAGAGAATAGCTTTACAAGATTTCGTACATACACATCATATTTTGATAAGACCATATCGCGTAATGCTTTGAGAGAGTTAGAGCCCGTAAATATACGATATGCAGCTAAAGACTTTATAACAACTATACAAGCTGATGCAGACAAATCTAACATAAAATTGGAGTTAGATATAAAAGATTATGACTTAACTACTTGCCCAATGCACCCTTCAGAATGGAGTACCATATTCTTTAACTTTTATACCAATGCTAAAAAATCTATGCGAAGAGCCAAGATAGACAATAAGCAAATCTTGATTTCTACTTACGAAGATAGAGGAAAAGTTTGTATTGAGTTTTCAGACAATGGAGAAGGGATTAAAGAAAATTATAAGTACAGAATATTTGATGCGTTTTTTACTACCTCTCAACCCAACATTAATGGCGTTGGCGGAGAATTAACGGGTACGGGTTTAGGCTTAAAAATTGTGAAAGATATTGTGGATGCCTATAATGGTCTTATCTATGTAGCTCAACCGCTACCAAACTATAAAGCTACTATCAAAATAGAAATTCCGAAACATAAAAACAACTAATAGTATGATACCTAAGTATTGGTACATTGATGATTCCCAAGAACGCAATAATATTGCACGTGGTCTCATAAACCTCAACAAGTTGAAAGTAGAGGCGCAGATGCCTAACACATGGCAAACCATTATTTCTGAAACCCAAAAAGGCTCTCTTAATGGGCTTCTTCTCGATTGGCAGTTACAACGCGAGGAAGAGGCAGGCGATTATTCGAGTGCTTCACTTGCTCAGCACTTACGCGTGTTGGCTACAGAAGGCAGCCTTACTGACTTGCCTATCGTGTTGTGTTCTGCGCAAGACGGCTTTACACGAAAGTACAAGCAAGACCTTACCACACACGACTTGTTTGATATGGTATATCATAAAGACGATTTGTCCGAAGACCATACACAAGACGAGTTCATAGCTTTAGCGAATGGCTATAAAGAGCTGAATAAAAATAACAAAATGCCTCATGGTATTTTGGGTATTTCTGAACCTGACTATGCAAGGCTTGATATACGCTTTCAGGCAGAATTTAAGCGTTTTTTTGACTTAGGAAGCCCCGCACATCAGATAGCACAATTTCTCTTGCGCGAAGTATTAGAGTATCAAGGCATCTTGATAGACGAAGATGTTTTGGCGGCTCGGTTGGGTGTGGCTAAGTCCTCGCCTGATTGGGAGAAACTAAAAGCGCAACTCGACTCTGCAAAATACAAGGGCGTGTTTGGCGATGCATGGGAGCGTTGGTGGTGGTTTGAGGTGGAGAAGTGGTGCGAGCAAAAAATGGGAGATATTTCTCTTCAAAATACATCTTCTACCAAAAGAGTAAATTTGCTCAAAAACGCATTACCTGATTTGCAAGACTTAGTACCTGCGTCACCTACAGAATATAGCAACAGTGATGACTTTTGGACAGTGTGTTATGCTACAAAAAAGCCCTTAGACTATTTTGATGGTTTCAAAACCAATATCCATTTACATTATGAATGGCAAGAACCGATCTATGTATCAAATTTTGCAGTCTTGGAATACGGAAGTAAGGTAGAGGGAAAGTGGGAACTTAGCCCTACAGAAATAAATCGCTTCGAGGAGTTTAAAAACAGACATCGATAACATGGTATCAAATAAAAAGAACACAAGGAGCGAATTTCATGCTGATTGGCAAATTTTTATGCAATATCTTACCCAAGAGTTCTCAGATTATTTTGAGTTTCCTACGCTTGGAGCAATAGCAGGTATCAATGCCAAAGGAGGCGAAAATTGGGAATGTCCAAGCTCAACCATTATCTTTAAAAAAATTGATTTGGGGCAAAAAGCTATGCCTAAATCCGCTTATCGTGGGGAAGGCAAAGTAAAACTCATAGTAAAAGGACAGGGCATAGCTTACGAAAGTAACACAATATGCAATCCTCTTGAAACCATGAGCGTGCAAATTATTATTGAGGTTGCGCGCAGAAAGAAAGGGGCTGAAAAAGTGCTAAAAGCGTCTTGGCACATGGACAAGCAGTCAGATTTAAAGAAGGCACAAACCGCTAACTCACTAAATAATAACAACTTATCAGAGTACCAACGAAGCATTATAGCATCTGAACAAGAAAATGATGATGAATTTCATCATTCAGAATATCATTTGCACTTTGGTGGAAAAGAACTCACAGAAGACGCAAACATCAATGGCAACATATTGCTATTAGGTTCGCCACGTATTCAATACTATCCTATGGATATTATTTTGGCTATCGACTTTGTTATTAAAAATTTCTATGCCATTGACAAAAGAAAGAAACTGGAAAAGACAAAATACACTAAAGTTGTTGAAAGAGCAAAAGAAAGGCTTTGGAAGCCCTATATTTATGCTATGGCATCAACATTTGATGCACAACTATTCAGTCATTTTTCAATAGATTCAACCTTTATTAATAACATATTAGGTAAGTTTTAGCTACAATATTTTTATGAAATTAAGTGTCAATCCATCTTTTACTACCTAAAGCTCAATTGCCAAGAACATTTTAGGAAATTAAACTATGCTATCTAAACTTACCTACCCTTTGAGTGGGACATACAAAACAGGCAAGGAATATGAACCTTTGCACTTTTTTCTAGATGTTTTACCTAATAGCAAACGCTTCGATTTGTTGTTGGGTTATTTCAGTTCTTCAGCTATTCATGTATTATCGTTAGGTTTTGCACACTTTATAGCACAAGGTGGCAAAATGCGCATGGTAATCAATGATGTGCTTTCTGAAAAGGACAAGCAATTATTGGAACAAGCACAGACAGGCAAGACGGAAGTGCATTTTTCTTTGCAAGACCTTGTGCAGTTGCAGGCAAGTTTGGATAGTTATGGTAAACATTTTTTTGAATGTGTAGCCTATTTAATTGCACAAAAAAGAATAGAAATTGTAGCTATTCGCCCCAAAAATACTACAGGCATAGCACATTACAAATCAGGCGTATTTGAGGGTGGCACAGACAAAGTGCTTTTCAAAGGCTCATGCAATTTTACAGCTAAAGCCTTGTTAGAAAATTTGGAGGAATTAGACATTTACAGGTCTTGGAAAAACGAAACAGATAATGCCAAAATAACAGAATTTGAAAAAGATTTTGAGCATATTTTTTCAGGTAATGCCTCGTTTGCAGAATACATAGAGATTGCAGAAATACAAGGTATCATCAGCAATCAATTCAGTAATAAAGACCTCGATGAATTGCTTACAAATGAATTGGAATTATTGAAAAGCAAAGATTTGAAAATACAACATAATCCACGTTTGCAACAAAAAGTGAAAGAATTAGAAAAATCAATTCAACAAAAACAAAACGAACCCAAATTCCCCTACCCTTCGGGAGCGCGAGCCTATCAAATAGAAGCCTATCAAAATTGGGTAAAGAATGAATATAAGGGCATATTTGCTATGGCAACAGGCACAGGCAAGACTATTACGTCTTTGAATTGCCTGCTTGAAATTTACAAACAAACGACTGTTTATCAAGCTATTATTCTTGTCCCTACCAACGTTTTGATAACGCAATGGGAAAAAGAATGTCATAAATTTAAGTATCAAAATATTTATAAAATATCTTCTAAATACGACTGGGAAAAAGATATAAATAGCCTATATACTACGCTTACATGGAATAAAGATGCAAAGCTAAATTTTATTCTTATAGCTACTTATAAGACCTTTTTTAGTAAGACATTTCAAGAAACGCCATTTTATAAAAAACTTCCTAATAAAACACTTTTTATAGCAGATGAAGCGCATAATTTAGCTTCTCCTAAAAATTTAGCCTATTTGCAGGATTTTAAATTCCCTCAAAGAATAGGACTTTCCGCTACGCCTCAACGCATTTATGATGAAGCAGGAACGGAAGAAATAGAAAATTTTTTTTCAGATAAACCGCCTTATATTATCAACTTTAATATGCAAAAAGCGATTGAGGAAAATTTTTTATGCCCTTACTTATATTATCCTAAAATTGTAACACTCACTCATGAAGAAACAGCAGAATATATAAAAATAACCAAAAAAATAAGTCGTTCTTTTGCATCAAATAAACAAGATATTTCAGATAATAATACTTTGCAAACGCTGTTAATGCAACGTAAAAGAATACTACACAAAGCTGAAAACAAACTAAAAGTTTTTAGAGAAATATTAACAGAATTAAAAGATAAGGATAAACTACATTACACCCTTGTATATGCACCCGAAGGATTTCAACAACAAGGACGTGAAGATTCCATCGAATTTGATGATGAAGCCGTAGAATTAGACAACATCATAAATTTATATAGCAAGACCTTGCGCGAAACATCTCCTGAAACAACAACTACACAATATACAAGTAGTATGTTTGACAAAGATAAGCAACATAGTTTAGCACAGTTTGAGGCAGGCAAGATTGATGTACTCTTTTCTATGAAGTGTTTAGATGAAGGCGTTGATATACCGCGCACAGAAACGGCTATTTTCTGCTCAAGTACAGGCAACCCGCGTCAGTTCATACAACGTAGAGGACGAATACTACGCACACACCCCGACAAAATATTTGCAACTATCTATGATTTAGTCGTAGTGCCTGAATTTAACGCAAATAGTCCTTATATAGACATAGAACGCAAATTACTGGCAAAAGAATTACAAAGAGTAGCCAATTTTGCCAATTTATCAAATAATTATTACGAAGCTCTTGCAAATATCCAAGAAGCGGTGGAACTTTACGGCATAAACTTTAATGTCTATGATTGATAAAGATAAAATTCTCCAAGAGTTCTTGAAAAACCCTATTTTGCAAGAAAAACACTTTGTTTCGCCACAAGAGTTAGCAGATATTAAAAAAACAGGCGATTTTACAGATCACCGTGTTGTTCAATTACTACAGGGATTGGTAGATGTTATGGCAAGTACTTACGCTGACAATCGCAAGGCAGGCATTTTTTATGCAAAAATTGAAGACAACTTTAAACAAACCCCTCCCCAATAATTTATGTTCATTAAATCTATTACCTTATACAATTTTCAGTGTTACTATGGAGAAAACAAAATAGAGTTCTCCAAAGGTTTGAATTTGATTTTGGGCGCAAATGGTTTTGGTAAATCAAAGCTATATGATGCTTTTCAGTGGCTTTTTGATACTGAGGAAGTGTTTTTAAAAAAATTTCAGAAGATAGGTGAAGTAAAATCAAATTTTGTATGTGATAAAGCGAAAGAAGAAGCCTTGCTTGATGAGTCTATAGAGTGTTTTGTAGAAATAGAGGTTGAACACACAAGTAAAATATATAAGTTGAAAAGGACTTACAAAATTAAAAAAGTAGGCGTTAATCAATTTAATGAACCGCTAAAAAGCGTAACTCAAGCATCTTATTATGATGTGTTAGCTTTTAAACCTTGCCAAGAAACATTTAAGGATATTATAGAAAAATTAATACCTGAGGAAACACGCCCTTATGTATGGTTTCAAGGCGAGAGTGGTGTAAATCATTTGATAAATACTGCAGATGCAAAAAGTCTTAAAAAGGTAATACAACAGTTATCAAGCATTTCCATGTGGGACGAATTTGAAACGGTAGCCAATACAACCGCTACAACTGCTGACGATAAATTATCTTCATTGCGAAAAACCAGTGGAGTTATAAATACCAGAGTGAATAATTTTCAAATACAATTAGACCAAGTGAGAATATCTATTAAGCAAAAAGAAGCTTATATTGAAACCGATAAGATAACAGTTGCCTCTGCTCAAGAAATACAAGATAAGTATATTACACAATTAACAGACGCAAAAGAAATATACACATTGAGAAAAGACTTAGAAATTGCAAAAAAAGATTATGAAAGAGGAAAAAAAATATGGGAAGATAAAACAGATAAGTTTACAGCCCAAATATTTGAGCAACATTGGGTATTGTTTAGACTACAAAATTATGTAGGCAAGTTTGGTGAGAAATTATCGGAATATGACCATGAAAAACGTAGCATAAAGGAGCGTATCACAGGCGAGAAAGCTAAATTCTACTTGCCCGCCAATGTGCCAGACCCTCTCTATTTAGCAGAAATGTTGGAAAAGGGTTTTTGCTATGTTTGCAATCAAAAAGTAGAGGTAGGGACAGAAGCCTATCATTTTATAGAAGCTAAATTACAAGATAAAAACACCTTGCAAAATACTGCCCTTCCTTTAAATGACCATCATGATTTTTTTACCAAATTACGCAACAATGCTATAAAATTAGAGGACAAAATAATAAATATTCCTACAAATGTGCAAGCCTACCAAGAGGCTATACAAGAGGCAAAACAACAAGAAGAAGAAGAGTATAAAAAAGTGTTGGATATACAAAATAAACTTGACAAACTCATACAAACTTCTGGCATCGAAAACGCTGATATTATTACCGATACTTATCAAAATGCCCAAAAACAAGGAGATATAGCTGAAAGAAATATCCTGAAAAATGAATTAGCACTTGCAGAATCGTATAAAGAAGTAAAAAGAATAGAAGGAGAATTAAAAAGTCTCACTAAAGATAACAAGGATATAGCGTTGGCAGAATCAATAAAAGAAATGGCACAAAGTGTTAAAGAAATCGTAGCTGATACTAAATCTCGTGTCTATCAAGAATTTATAACCCAACTCGAAAGGAAAGCGAATGAACACTTTACACGCATCAATGATATAGCAGGAGCATTTGTAGGTAACATTGTTTTTAAGCCTCAAAATAATGGTTATAGCCCACGTATTATGAACCATGATGTAGATGTTACCTCTACCACTAATACCTCTAATATAAGTGCGATGAAGTTGTCTATTATCTTAGCCGTTATTTCTGCCAAAGAACAAGTAAGGGCTACAGAACTTTATCCACTCATAACAGATGCACCTGTATCTGATTTCGATATTGCCAAAACAAAAGCCTTTTTGTGTGAAGTAGGCAATACTTTCGCACAAAGTATCATTATTTTTAAGGAATTTTTATCACAAAATAATCAGGCACAAAAACCTCAAGAAGCATACAGCATAGATGATAAAGCGTTGGAGGATTTGCGCAATATTTTAAACCCCTTAGTACCTATCAACGTGTATCGCTTAGTAGTTATGAACGATACTAGCAATGATGTAAACGACAGAGCCAATATTTATACCAAAATCCAAAAAGTTACGGACTTATGAAACAATTAATGGAGCATTTAGACTCTGAAAAATTCCACATTTCCGCAAAATATGTGGATACACTTTTTAGCCATGCTACTAAAGGCGGTGGTGTAACAGGCACTATTTCAACCCAAACAAAATTGGAACGAAATAAAGCCTTTAGCAGTGCGTTTAATTTCTTTCTTTATGCAGTTATATTAGGTATTAGACATAACAAACAAGTAGCTTTTTTAGAAAAAGAAAAGACTGAATACCATTTTCAACCTATAAAAGAAAGTGCGCCCCGACACACGCTCATACCTTATATTCTGATGATTTTGCTCACACAATCTGACAAAGGTTTGATAGAAGTAGAGCAAATGAACGAGGAAGATTTAGAAATTTTTGCGAAAGATTTAGCAAGAAAGATGGAGGCTTATGCGAACGCGGGTTTTGGCATCATAACGGACTATAAAGCTAAAAATAAAGATTATTTTGTGAATATAGACAATTTCGTGAATTTCCTCAACGATTCGAAAGATTCTTAAATATCGTCTGGGATAAAATCATCACTTGGTTGCAATAATCACCAAAACACTTGTCTGCCCTTATCGTAGGCAAGTGTTTTCTTTTTATTTCATCTTTCAAAACGCATAAGTAGGCAAGCCAAATTCGTAGGCGTAAGTTTGTTTTGCTAAAAAAGGAAATGACCCCACTGTTCCAAGCTTGTTTTATTTTTGTAAGATAAGCTTGGAATAGTGGGAGCTATTGGTGCAAAACTTATTTCATGATATTAAATTCTACACGCCTATTCATTTGCTGACCTTCCTCAGTATCATTAGAAGCTACCGACTTAGTTTTGCCAAACCCCTTGCTACTTAGGCGGTCAGTAGAAATGCCCTTGCCTAATAAGTATTCCTTTACAGCATTGGCGCGGTTTTGCGAAAGCGTCATATTGTTTTGGTCATTGCCTACTGCGTCAGTGTGTCCTGTAAC
Source organism: Cytophagales bacterium (assembly GCA_043748375.1). Classification (GTDB taxonomy): domain Bacteria; phylum Bacteroidota; class Bacteroidia; order Cytophagales; family Microscillaceae; genus RDXI01. Next base: position 8,103 of record JAYTNK010000597.1, on the reverse strand, counting down.
TTCGATGACCATAGCAGGATTTTCTTTCAAAATACGCACCAAACGATTCAAATCGGCAGTAGATTCGTTGCGCAAAACAAATTTATCTGTATCAAAGAAAATGTTATTCAAGCGAATAGTTTGCCCCACTTCTATAGGCGTGAGGTAGAGGTCTTGCTGAATTTCTTTGTATGCTTGTAGATTTTTGGTAGAAAGATTATTCGAAGTGGCAATGAATTTTTCTTTTTCTGCCAAAAAACTATATACCTTGCCTGCAGGTAAGATAATCTTATACGAGCCATCTTTCGGAGCAGAACGCGCTATGCCCAATTCTTTGTCTGTTTCGAGGTCGCGGTAGGTAATATCCGCGCCTATAGGTTGTTTGGTTTTGGCGTTTAGCACCTTGCCTGAAATCATAACAACGGGCTGAGGGCGCACAGAGGCAGGCAAGTCTAACTTTACAATGTCCGCATTACCCAACCCATCTTCTTCTGAACACATATACGCGCTTTTGCCAGAGGCAGGAATCACAAAAAAGGATTCTTCGCCATTGGTGTTTATTTCCGCGCCCAAGTTTTCGGGTTCAGACCAATTTTGCCACGTATCATCTAAACGCCTTGCTACAAAAATATCTGTATCGCCATAGCCTACGTGTCCATTCGAAGCAAAATAAAGCGTTATGCCATCAGGCGCGATGAAGGGCGAACCCTCGTATCGCCAAGTATTGATTTGCTTCCCTAAGTTTTTGGGTTCAGACCATTGGTTGTCTTCTTGCAAAAAACTCACATAAATATCCATACCGCCCATAGTTTCATCGCGTTGTTTGGACATCAGCAAGGTTTTGCCATCAGCCGAAAGGTTGTAGGTTACAAATTTAGCTTTGTTTTGGTCATTGATTATTTTTGTGGTGATTGGCACGTCCCAGCCGTTTTCGGTGCGTTGCGCAATAGAAATTCCGCCACCCGCCGAAGAGCCATCAGCCTTGTATGTGCCTAAGAGCAACGCACTGTTGTTGTCAGGCGTTACTGAAATGACTGCGTTTCCGCCTATGTTATTCAAAGGCTTGCCTACATTTTGGGCTTTGCCCCAAGAGCCATCTGCTTGTATTTCTGATACATAAATTTCATCAGCATCTTTCTCGCCTCCTGTGTTGTTGGGGTTGAATTTGCTCACATAATACAATGTTTTGCCATCTGCTGTTACAAAGGGCGTGATGTCAGCATATTTTGTGTTCACATTCGCGCCCAAGTTTTGTTTTTTGATGCCATGTGGGATATTTTTGGCTATTCGAATAGGTGGCGCGACTTTGGCGGGGTTGCTTTTGGCTAATATCTTGGCGTTGGTGGTCAATACTTCATTGTATAATTTTTCGGCTTGTTCATGCTTGCCTATACTGCGGTAATGCTTCGCCACGATATACAAATGATGCGCATAAGTGCGATATTCAGATTGCCCTACTTTGGGTTGTAGTTGTATGATTTCTTCATACGAGGCTATCATAGAAGCCGTTTTTCCTTCTTTTTCCTTTGAGTCCAAAATGTCAGTCAATACACTTACAAAGCGTTCATCTTCCTTGCCTACCACTTTTTGATAAATCCTTTGGGCTTCTTCGTATAACGGCAGTGCTTTGGTCGAATTGTTTAGGCTATATTTGTAAAGGCTTGCGAGGCTTGTGCAGGCAAGCGCATATTTGAGGCTTTCCTTGCCTACCAATTTTTCATACGCCTTTTGGGATTCTGTGAGATAACGTTCTGCTTTGTCGTATATTTTGAGTTTGTTGTAGGCGTAGCCCAAATTATTGCAAGTAGTGGCATACGCTGAGCCTTCTTTGCCATACTCATCTTCTACTTTGGTTTGGGCTTCTTCGTACAGGGGCAATGCTTCTTGGTATTTTTTGTCACCATAGAGGTCGTCTGCTTTTTCAGTAATGACCTCCCAATTATTGAGCGTTTCATTGCCTTGTGAGTCAAAATATTGGGTAGAAATAGTTTTGTTGTTTTGGCATGTTTCGGAGCGCATTTTTCTGCCTTTTTCGTCATAATAATTTACTATACCTTCGCGTATTTCCTTAGGGCGGTCTGCGCTCATTACACCTTCAAATTGGAGCGTACCGCTTTTGTAATAATCAGTAACCTTGCCTACAGGCTTATCGTCTTGGTAGGTAAGGAGGCGGTAATAGCGTATGTAGGCGTGTGTTTCTTTGACTATTGTCCAATCCTCATCAAAGTAAATTGTCCATTTACCTTGTCTTTTGCCGTTGGCATCAGTTTGGTTTGGATTTTTTGGAATTTGCGCATACACATTGAGTGTGGTGCAGGCAAGGAGGCAAGCAAGAAGAAAAAATTTCATAAGCAGAAGAGGTGATAAAAATGCAAATAAAAAGGCTTTATGCTTCTTTGGAGTGAAAGTAGCATAAAACCAAGTTTTGTTTTTGATGAGCGGTTTTGTAAAATTATTTATAGTCAGAAAGCTTTATCGCCTGCTTGTTCATATCGGCTTTGAACTCTACAATGAGTTTGCCTTTTTGACCTTTGTTAGCAAAATAAAGTTTGCTACCTTCTTCCATACAAAACTCTTTCACCACACCACTATTCATAGGGGCAGTGCCTTTGCCTGTGTGCAAAGTAACCGATGCGCCTGTATCATTTTTTACTTTGATACATACTTCACCTTGCGGAGCTTTGAAGGCTGACATGAGCGTGATAGTAGTCATAGTTACTACCAATGCAAGCATTTGGATTGATTTGTTCATAATCGTTTTGGTTTTGATACAAAGATAATTGTTTTAGCAATAAGCAAGCTATGTAACTTTACGAAAGGCGTGTTTGGCTTCACGAAAGGTAGGTATTGATTTATGAAGCCCCTTGCCTACCCTTCAAAAATGCAAAATTTTCAGAACAAATAAGCTTCTTTTGCTTTCTAAGAAAAAGGGAAATTAGGGCTTAAATTTGAAGATAAGGCTGTCTGTTGTTGGTGTCGAAAAGCGCGGTAGCAGAATGTGTGTGAAAATAAAAGCCTTGCCTGCACTTTTCTAACATCCACAACGGCAAAACTGTAGAACAACTTAAATTAACTAGATTGTGGTACTGACATTAATAAATTACTTATTTTTTGTGTTAAGCGTCTTGTTTTGCCTACATGATAATAAGGCATTAACACAATGTATGAAAAGATAGCTAACCCACAAATTAATATTAAGGTAAGTATGGTAAAAGTCATACCCATCATTTTTTCAAGCGTCTTGAAACCCATCTTAATCCCTAATGTTATAAAAGTACCCATAATCATTCCAATAACTATATTTTCAGAAGGAAGTTTATCTGCAACGAAAAGGTTGGTATAAACTTTTACTTCTATCAAGCGTCCTTTAAACTTCAAATCAAAGGTAACTCCCTCATACCTAACCTCTACACCATCACCACCCCAATCAACAAGTTGCATAAAGTTGGATTTTACAACTAATTGAACAAACTGTTCAGCAGTAACCCCATTTGTATTATCAATATACATATTTTTAATTAAAAAAAGTTAAACGCTTGAAATGATATAAAAGACTGTGCAATTATGCGTAACTACAAACAAAATTATGTCTAATTTTTCTAAAAAGCAAGAACTTTGCTACAAATGCAAAGAATATTCTAAATAAACTGTTATTATCAATACTCTGGACATTTCATGTTACCCTTTTCCCCTTTTGTGCCGTTGGTGTTTCGGAAAATTGGGTGTAATTTTTCTGCCTTTTCAGATGTGTTCTAAAAACGCTGTCAAGTCTATCTATCCACAGAATTTTTTATTTCAGCGTTTTTCGACACCTGAAAATTCGCGCTTAAGCTATTCTTTTTCAGGTGTCGAAAAAATGGATGATTGCTATTTTGAGAGTGAACAGTGAGCAGGGAACAGTGAGCAGGAAGCAGTTAGCAGTGAACAGTGAGCAGGGAACAGTTAGCAGTTAGCAGGGAACAATTAGCAGTTAGCAGTTAGCAGGGAACAGTAAGCAGTGAGCAGTGAGCAGTTAGCAGGGAACAGTGAGCAGGGAACAGTTAGCAGGGAGCAGGGAACAGTTAGCAGTTAGCAGTTAGCAGTTAGCAGGGAACAGTTAGCAGTTAGCAGGGAATAGTTAGCAGTTGGTAGGGAACAAAAATAGGAAAAACTGCTAACTGCTAACTGCTAACTGATGCCTGCTAACTGTTCCCTGTTCACTGAAAAGACAATGTTTTGTAATAAGGCTTCAAAAAAATCACGACTTTTGGTTATGTTTTTTTCAATGAATACCCATAATAAAGTCAGCAAACGAAACTTCTTCATTGAGTTGTAGTTTTTGTTTGATTCGGTATTGTTGTTTATTCACGCTTGCGGGGTCGAGATTGAGCAGAGAGGCTATTTCTTTTTTGCTCAATCCCATTTTTTGGTAGGCACAATGGCGCAAATCATTGGGCGATAATTTTGGGCAACGCTCATGCAAAACAGCAAACAAGTTGGGGTGTGTTTCTTCAAAATGTATTTTGAGATTTTCCCAGTGTGCGTCTTCATGAATGTTTTGCGTCATTCTCTTTTGCAGGTCTTTGCTTTCCTTTTTGAGCTTTTCGTCTAATTGGGGGCTTAATTTTTCTAGGAACTTGCCTACTTCGGGTATGAACTCATTTTTTTGTAGGATTTCAAGCGTTTTATTCATCAGTTGGCGGTTCTTTTGGTCATCAAGCAAGCGAGCTTGTCTTTCTATCTCGGAGGCTTGGGCGCGTATTTCTTCGTTAGATTGTTCGAGGTCGCGGGTGCGTTCTTTTACTTTTTGCTCAAGTTCCGCATTTTTTCTTTCGGTAATATCTTTTTCCAAATGTGCATGGGCAAGTTGTTGTGTAACGATTGCTTGTTTCAAAATATTTATCCTTCCTGCCAATGCTATAGAAAAAGCAATCATTTGCATTGTCATACCTATTTCAAAAGAACGACTTGTTAAAAGCGTGTTTTGGTACAGCCCAAAAGCGGGGTGTACGCTGATAGTTATCAACCCAAATACAAATAATATGCTGTTGGAATAGGCATAATAATTATTTATCGCACCTCCCTTGCGCCATACTTTGTAGCTCAATGCCAACAAACACAAGGTCATAACACCTAAACAAACCGTATGCACGCCCGTATATATCCAACTTGGCATATAAACGATACCATATTCTTTAAGCATCTCAAACGTAACAATGAATACAGTAGAAATATACAAAGCCTTTTGTATCACTTGCAAAACATAGTGCCATCTCGCATACAAGCTACGTGTGTTGAGGTAACTTTGCGTAAACTTCATGAAAAAAATGCCAAATAATCCTACACAAATATTGGAGAGTGCGTAAGAAAGGCGATTGTAATAAAATACTGAAACATCAAAACGGTTTACAATGGTTCTATCTAAAAAAATAATATAGCCCAATATGCAAGCTATACTCCATACATAATATCCATAACTTATATCGCGCAAGATGCCATATAAAAAAGCATTGTAGAGTATCAAGGCAAATAAAATACCTAATACAAACCATGTAAGTATTTGGGCATTGTCAGAAGATGCAAAAGCCTCTTGAGCTGTAAACAACCTGAAATACTTTCTTCCTACAGAAAATTTGTAGGTGGAGGCTTCCCGATAGACAAAGTACAAGGTTGTCTTGCCCTTGCTCAATGTGATGGGATATTGATAAATACGCCCCAAATAAGCTCTGTCTTTCACTTTCGTCCTGAAGCCATTAGTGTAATGGAAAGTTTTCCCCCCTTGTACTACATATAACTCGCTTTGCAAAAGAACATACGCTTCTGCTTGAAATTGTGATCGATGAGTTTGGTTGTCAATTTCTATTTTGTACCAATGCGTGTGTATGTTCCTTTTGCTCTTGCTTTCGTGTTTGAACCTTGCCTGCATGGTAGGTGAGCTTACCTCCTCGAAGGTAAGTTTGCCTGTAGTATCGTATAGTGTTTGAACTTTTGAGGTAAGCTCATAACGCACACTGTCGTTTTGCAAGGTAGCTATTACCTGTGCATGGGCAGGCAAGGCTACCAATACGGACAAAAGTTGTCCGAAAAAGAGTGCATAAAAAAATGAAATAACAAAATGCATGAAAATTGATAAAAGTGCTTTATGATGTTGTAAAGATAGTATTTTTTTGGGTATGTCCATATTCTGTCCGCCTATAGGTATGGCGTGTTTCAAACTATTTTTTTGTGTGTCCATATTTTGTCTGCCTCAAAATTTGCATTTTGAGGCTGTATGTGCATAGTTTTGCACCATACTCCTCTCCAAAAAAAACAAATCTTATTTATGTTAAAAAAAATAATCCCCCTCATTTTTGTCTTGCTGGCAGTTTCTGTAGCTCCTACTTTTGCTGATGTTTGTTGTGGTGATGACCCAGATTATGATTATTTTATTTGCACCAACTTCGAAGCAAATCCTGGAAATGTACTTCCCTCCCCTTGCGGTTCAGCATTGGCTACTGTACCTATAGATGGCGGTCTAAGCCTCTTTGCAGGACTTGCTGCCGCGTATGGTGCAAGCAGACTTCGTAAAAAACGCAAAAAATCATGAAACAGTCCATCATTACTTTCTTCCAAAACCCTGTAACCATTTTCTTAGGCAAGGTGCTTTTGCTGTATGTGGCTTGGGACGAGTTGATGAGTGTCTATCTGAATACAAGTCCGCTTGCCTATTGGCTTTCGGGTGCAGTAACCAATGCTTCCATCTATCTATTAGACGTGATGGGCTATGCAGTGCGTGGCTATAACAAAGTGTTTGGTATCAATATAGATGGCAAAGCGTGTGTTTTCTTGGGAAATGCGTGCAATGGGTTGGACTTCATGGGGGTTTTCTTTTGTTTTGTCCTTGCCTACCCTGCCTCTTGGAAGTCCAAAATTTGGTTTATTCCTGTGGGTATTGTAGCCATTCATCTCTTGAATGTATTGCGTGTGGTGTTGCTTGCCTTGAATATGCACTATATGCGTAGTACGTTTGACTTCAATCACAAATATACGTTTATGATTGCCGTTTATGCGCTTATTTTTTGGCTTTGGACAACTTGGATAAAACGCTATGGACAAAGTGCTGAATTTGCTTAGATACCGCCTTTGGTGGCGTAATGTTTTAGTGCTTGCCTACTTTGTTATGCTATACAGCTTGCACACCTACAAATACCAAACGCCTTTGCTCAATATGCAAGGTGCGTATAGTGCCAATGGAAAATCTGTATGGATAATAGGGGCGTATTCTGTGTGTTGTACGGCTCTCATTATAGGCATACTCTATATGCAAACACAAAATAAAGCCTTTACTGTGTTTGCAAGTACATTGTTTGGGTGGTTGTATATGCTTTTGGGTGCTTTGTTTTTCATTGAAAAATTTATAAGTAAAACCCTTTTGCCTGATAAATTAAATAGCCAAGTAGAAATGTTGGTTTGCTATCCCTTTTTATTGGTGTTTTTGCTTGCCTGCCACAAAATGTATGCCTTAGGAACGAATAAAAAATAACTTGACCATTTTGCTTATCTTTTGTGCTTATACTTTGTTGCAATTTTCATTACAAAACACCGCTTTGCGCTTCTATTGCGCCTCGTCTAAGCGCAAAATTAGTGTCATCTTATTTTCTACTCGTTCCTTACATGAAGTACAAAAACTTAGGCAAGCAAGATAATCTTTGTGCGTTGCTCCTTTTTCTTTAACAAAATATTTTTATTATTTAATCCCCCCCAAAAAATATGTTCTCAAAAACTCAAAAGTTCATCGCTCTTTGCCTTTTCTTAGGCGTGTTTACTGGTTGTAAAGAAGACGAACCCGCACCCAATACGCCCATCACTGTCGAGTCAAGTGATATGCAAAAAACAAACGCGCCCAATAAATCGCTTGTCTATGGTGCGTTGGCTAACACCCTTACCGAAATACCCGCTGAAGGTACGGACAAAACGTGGGACTACAGTGGCTCAAAATCAGCTACTCCTCCACCCAATACTACCACGAACTTATTGGCTGTTCCTACCAATACATCTTTTGGTATAGCCACTTATATTACACAAGGTGTGGCTTCTTTGGGCGCGGTAAGTTTCAGTTCGCTAAAGACTTTTTATGAAGTATCTGCTACAGGCTTTTACGATTTG
>JAYTNK010000596.1:0-1956 GCA_043748375.1 Cytophagales bacterium | reverse complement strand
TTTACTTTTTGCCCCTTAGTGAGTGGCTTGCCGTCAATTTTCTTGATGACACCTTTAAGATTGACTATAGTGTAGTCTATGGTGGGGGTTTGCGCAAATAGCTGATGAGCGCAAACCAAAATGCATGAGCAGAGAATTATGAGTTTTTTCATTGTTTCAAAATTGCGAAAAATTATAGGTATAACGAAATTTGCCTCATTTTATTTTTGTGAATGAGTAAAAAAACAAGTTTTACGTATCAAAGATGCTTTTTTCTGCCTCTTGCGTCATTTCTCTTTGTTTTTTGAAAAAAAAATATTAGATTTGCTAAAAATAACGTTATCAAAATAAACCAATATCTCTGATGCGCATCTCTGTTCTGTTCCGTAGCTTCTTTGCTTTGATGCTCATACTGGGCATAGCTGCTCCCGACCTTGCCTCCCAACATAAAAAGGGAGATAAAGATAAAAAAAAGAAAGAAGAAAAGAAAAATACTAAACCTAATCTCGTTATAGGTGATAAACCCGACGAAAATGCCCAACAACTCAATGCCGAAGCCGAAGCTAGTTTTATAGATGGACTGAAGTATTATGTGCTTGAAGATTATCTGAGAGCATTGGAGGCGTTCCAAAAAGCTCTTGCCCTTAATTCTAATGTACAAAGCGGCATACACTATAAAATTGGGCAAACATACTTGCAACTTAATAATTTGCCCCAAGCTGAATTTTATGCAAAAAATGCTATTGAAGCTGAAAAAAATAACCGATATTGTTATTTACTCCTTGCAAAAATTCACGAATTGCAACTAAAATATAATGAGGCAGGCAAGGACTATGAAAACTTGTTGAATAACACAACCAATGCCCATGAATATTATTACGACCTTGCTACCATTCATATTAAACAAAATCAATTCGAAAAGGCGTTGCAAGCGTATGATAAATTAGAGAAGATAGTTGGCATCAATGAAGTAGTAAGTTTGCAGAAGCAAAAAATCTATACTAGACTTAATCAACCTGAAAAAGCGACTGCAGAAGCTAAGAAATTAGTAGCATACGCACCACTTGAACCAAGATTTGTCGTTAATCTTGCAGAACAACTTATAAATACCAACCAAAAAGAAGAAGCAAAAAATCTTTTGGAGAAATACCTTAAAGATGGCTTTACTGAACCTCGCCTACAGCTTCTCCTTGCCAAAATAGCCCGCGATAAAGGCGACAACGCCTCTGCTTTTCAGTATTTGAGAAAGGCATTCTTAGAGCCAGACCTTGAGGCACAAGACAAAATAGACCTGCTGATAAGCTATATGCAAGGCAATGAGGCATCTGTAAAAGAGAATGCATTAGCCGAATTAGCTGAAATTATAGCCAAAGTACACCCTGAAAAAGCCAAAGCGCATACACTTTGTGCTGATATATTCTTACTTAAAGGCGAAAAGCTAAAAGCCCGCGATAGTTATTTAAAAGCGGCGAAATTAGATAATACGCGCAGTGAAACTTGGCAACGCGTCCTCGCCATAGAAGCGGAGGCAAATGCTATGGATAGCCTTGCTAAACACGCCACACAAGCTGTAGAAGCATTTCCAAATAATGCTACTTTTTGGTATTATCAAGGCGTTGCCTATCTTGGTTTACGCAAACACCAAGACGCTATAAATGCCTTAGAGGAGGGAAAGCGCATGGCGTTCAATAACCCCAAGCAATTAGAAGATTTTAACTTTCACCTTGGCGATGCTTACAATGGCATGAAACAATATGCGGAATCAGATGCAAGCTACGAGGCTGTACTAAAAACATCGCCTAACAATGCGTTTACCCTCAATAACTATAGCTATTATCTTGCTTTGCGCAATCAAAAATTGGAATATGCCAAAAGCCTTGCAGAACGATTGGTGAACAATAATCCCGACAATGCTACTTTCTTAGACACATACGGATGGGTGTTATATGTAGCCAAAGACTACCAAAAAGCTAAAAA
>JAYTNK010000595.1:0-7983 GCA_043748375.1 Cytophagales bacterium | reverse complement strand
GGCAACAAGTCCTTTATTTTCAAAATATCCATACCCTCAGTGGGTATGTTATTTGTGGTGCAAAGCATACGCAGAAAATCTTTTTCTACATAGCGATTTGTGTCGTTGATAAAAGATGTAACTCTTACTTTATGCCCATACAATATAGCATACGGCTTACCTTTTGTTGGCTTATTGCCAAAATCGGCTGGTATTTCTCCCCATAGGTGTGTATGCCATTTAGCTATGGTAGGCAAGTTGATGGACTGCAAATACTCAAGCGCAGCGGCTATCATAGGAGGTAGCTCTTTGTTTTTCGCGTTTTGCAGGCAGTCGCTTTTTACTCGTTTAGATTGCACCCAAGATATAGCAGTTGCACTATCGGAATAAACATGGCAGTCCATTTTATTGTCCAGCACATATTTGATAGCCCGTACCAATCCTAAAAACTCGCCTATATTCGTAGCATTTTCGCAATTTTCAAATCGGTTGATATGCAGTTGTTCAAGCGATTCTACATTCATTACCCTAAACTGCAATAACTTCGTTTTGCTTGAATACGCTGCATCCGTGCATATTCCGACAGTGGGGCGTTCTGCTTTTGTTGTAGGGGTATAGCAGGCAAGGGCTTTTTCAGCTTGCGAAAGTTCAGGATAGCTTTTGAAAATAGCCCCTTTGTACTGGTGTATTTGTGCTTGGCAGGCTTGCCAAGTATCATAGACACCTGTTTGCCTGCCTGAAAACACAGCGTAATATTTCATAATTTGAATTCTGTTACAAGTTGGTTTAGCATTACAGTCAGTTTTGCCCTAAATGTCGCGTCATTGCGCAATGTTTGGGCTACTTTGTCAATAGCGGCACTCTCAAAGGAAGCCAAAGACTTGCCTACTTTTTTTACAAAAGCGTCTCGCATGGCATCTTTGAAGGCATCTTGAGAGATAGCCTCTTGTATTGTGTCATCAAAGATTTGTGTAATAGCGTCTTCATATTTGGCAATCGCTTTATTGGCATATTGCGCAATAAGCGAACTACCATTTTTGCTAAGGAACTCATGGGCGGATTGCCTGATAGCATAGTCAAGCCCTTGTGTAATTTTATCCTCCAAAGTAAGGGGGGCTTGTTCTATCTTTTTTTGATAAACAGCCACTGCATCAATCGTGCTTTTCAAACTTTGGGTTGTAGCGGCTATAAAGTCAGCCTGCTGTTTTTGAAGTGTTTGTATGGTTTCTTGCAACCTCTCAAACATTTTCTGCTCTTCTTTTGTCATAATTTTTTTAGTTTAAGCCCCACCGAAGCAGGGCGGTTTAGTGTTGGTTATGCTTCTCTTATTGTCATGGCTAATCAATGGCTTTTATTTCGCGGGCTTTGAGCATAGCGTCTGCAATCTCGTAAGCAATTTGAGCGAAATGGTGTGATATTAAACTGGAAACATTGGTATTGCTAGAGGCAATAAGACCGTTTAGCGCGCTCATGGCAAATTGGTCGCGGAGTTCGATGGCAGCCTTGACGCGCTTCATATCATCGATTGCAGACTCTATGATTTCAACAGCGAAATCGTTTATGATATTCTCTATCTCCTCAGTATCTTGATTATTAGCAAGATAATGGGTTAAGTTTTGCATTGTGCGGTTTGTTAATCTGTATTTCATGTTAATGGGGTTGTTTTTTTCACAACACTTGCTAAAGTCGTGTTGCTGTATGAGTGGTAAATTGTGTTTTGCTTCCGTTTGCGTTTAGCACCACAAACGGTACACGTTTCTATAAGGTAGCCGTTTCGTAAGGCTGGCTACCTTTGCCTTATTTGCGTCCATTTTGCAGGTAAGTTTTGAAAGCCTTACGTCTATGCCAAACAAATTGATATTTAGCACGTTTGGGCGCGTTAGATTTGGTGTTTTTTGCATCAAATCCTACAGACTTTGCAAAGTCGCCTATTTTGCTACATAGGTCAGCATTCGCAGGCAAGCCTACAAAAGTGCTTATTTTTGTCTTGAGTGTTTCTTTGCTCCACCCGTTATGATTTTGGTGGCTGTATGAAAGCGTAATATCGTCCTCATAGCCAAACATTTGCCTCTCTACTTCGAGGTCTGCATAGTATCCCATGTTATTTATTGAATCGTTAGTAGTGCTTTGACTTTATCATTGTTTATTTTGTCTATCGTTTTGTTTACACATTCCTTTAGCGACGAACCTTTGATAGCCTCGTAATTGCCATTTACTAATCCTGTTATTACAAAGGCTGTTCCGCAGGTGAAACAGTTTTTGTTCACCGAGAGGCAGACATATCTGATACGTGTAGCCTTTCTAATGGCATTTTCTATCCGTCTTACTAAAGTCGGTTGTTTCAACTTAATAGCTTCCCAACAGCTTTTTGACATTTGGCACAGATGGAAACGCTCACTGAAAGACATGGACTCGACATAAGGCATATCGTAGTCAAGTTCCTCATGGTAGTTGTCGCTACTTTTTGTAGCAACTGCTGTGTAATAGGCTAATATATCCGCCTCAGATGGTGTGAATAGGTATGTTTTGCCATTTTGTAGTAGGATATACAATGACTTCCTATCGTTTGTGAGGGTGATTTTTTTAACTCTGCTATTTTTGGCTTCCTCTGCCATATTGGGTACTACTGATATGTTTGTCATGCGTTTTTATGCTTTTCGTTTTAATCTTATGCAAAGTTAATAAATAAATATTTATTATGCAAGTTTTTATCAATATTTATTTATTTTTATTTATTTTGATAAATATTTGTTTATGTCAATAAATACTTGTATATTTGCAAACAATTAAAAACCATAATCGACATGGATGTTACAGAAGGTCAAGAGCTATCTCAAGCAGAGGCAAAACAAAAAATCACTAATTTATTAGTATCAGGCGAAAAGGAAAATGTAGCCTTAGCCTTACAATTACGCGAAAGTCAAGTGCCTAATTTCGGAGGCTATTGTATAAGCGATCTTGAGGTGCTTATATTGAGAGGTTGTCATTTAAAATACATGGTTTATAAAGCTATAGTATTTACGGTAGGCGACAAAGCCTTAACAAAACTTCGCTGTGGTGGGTACGGTGAAGGAACAGAAGCATTTGCAGGAGGCGATGATAGCTTATTGCTATACATTCTACTGAATGATTGCACGCGCCTTGAGGCAGAGTTCAGTAAAAAAAGCATTTTCAGTAGCATACAATACAATCCTACTGACGGGGTGCGTATTGATTTACATGCTATGAATTTTGCAGTTTCTAACTTGTTTGCAAAGGTGGAGTGGAATATAGACTACCTATTCAAAAAAATCAAACAAATCGAGGCAATATTCAATAATGCGGATATTGCGGAATGGTATGAGCAGGAAACCACCGAAGATTGGAAACCTTTCTAAACCCTAAATCAAGCCCCAAACCAAAAAGGCGTGGGGCTTTTTCTAAAAATTAAATATGAAAACACAAGAAGTGCCTCATTATTTGCGAGGCTTCAACGATATTTTTAGCTATTTTGACTATACACATTCTACGCATACGGTTTGGAATGATTTTTTGAACTTGGCAGTTTACGGACTTGCCTACAGCAGGGAACAAGCTCGCATAGACGAGATAGCGGCACGCTATAAAGAGAAAGAACAAGCCAAACTTTGGGAGTTGTTTGATTGCATAGTGAGGCTGTACGCTGATGCCAAAAGCGAAGGCGAATGGATAGACCCTTTGGGCGACTACTACGAAGTATTGAGTAGCAAAGGCAGTAAGCAATGGTTTGGGCAATTCTTTACACCCCACTCTGTATGTGAGATGATAGCCCAAATAACAGCGGGTGCAGATAAGCCAGTAGGCAAGGCAAATTTAGACCCCGCGTGTGGTAGTGGGAGGCTTTTATTAGCCTTCAACCACTTGTACCCTAATAACTTTATGTTTGGTAGCGACTTAGACAAAACGTGTGTTTTGATGACTGCTCTCAATCTTTGTTTGCAAGGGGCTAAGGGCGAGGTTTGTTGGAAAAACGCCTTAGACATCAACGACCATAGGCTCATATTGGCTATTAACATAGCTACATTCGATGGGGTGTGCCTACCCTCTATTATTGAAATAGAGAAAGAGCAATCTTTTATGTACGCTATGGATATGAAATTGATAGCCAAGAAAGAACCCAAGCTACAAGTTGTCGCGCCTCAACCCGAAGAACTGCCAAAACCGAAAAGCACAGCTTTGAGAGTACAAGTAAGCCTATTTTAATATGGCTTTTCAAATCGTTAGGAGTAGCCAATTACAAAATAGTTGGCTATCCAAACCTTTGAGCCAGCGATAATTATTTGAACTAATGAAAAAGTACAATCTATGCAAATAACAGAAATACAAGCAGAAGGCTACCACTATGTAACCTCTAATCCGCCTTATGGTTTGTGGTTAAATGGTAACGAATACGCACACCTTGACTTTGCCTATAAAGAGCATAAGCAAGGGGGAAAGTTTGAGAATAAAGTACAATCAGAAGTACTCTTTTGCGAATTGGCATATAAGCATCTACTCTTTGGCGGCAAGGCTGGTTTGCTTATTCCAAACTCTATTTTGAATAACGGAGGTATGCAAAAGCATAGGAACTACTTAACAAAAAGAATGAGACTGTGGTGTTCTATCTCTATTCCTGCCCACGCCTTTTATTTTGCTAATACCAATGTAAATACAGGCTTCATCTGCCTTGAAAAATGGCAAACCAAAAAAGATGACTACCCGATTGTTTTTTGCATAGTTGAAAATATCGGTTTTGATGAACGGGGGCGCAAAACCAATAAGAACGACATCCCCCAAATGGTAAACGAATTTATCAATTTTCAAACAACTCAAAAAAATGAATGAACTGTCCCTATTCCAACTCATAACGATTGCCCAAACGACAGAGGCAATCAAACTGATAGCTCGTGTTCATGAGGCAAGCCCCCAAATCTTATATAGTGTTGGCGGTGAGCTTTGCCAAGACTACATAGAAGCCTTGCGCATGGCATTACAATTACAGGCGTTACAACGCAAACTCGACTTTTTAAACCCTCTCTTATGCCATGAGCTACCAACTTTATAACCAAGACAGTTTTGAAGTTATCAAAACCTTGCCTCCCAATAGCGTGCATATTTGCGTAGAAGATATGCCTTACTTCAAGACTACCCTCGAATTTGACTGCGAGTTGAACGATGGCAAGCCTATTGACTACACCAAGCGCAAAGACATTCGTTTAGTGGAAGACTACTTAGAACGCTACTTGGAGGCACGCCAAAGGCTTTGTATGGCTAATGGTGTGTTGGTACTTACATCAAAACAACCTTTCACGACCGTATTGAATTACGTCTTACTACCCTACTTAGTGGACGAGTTCGTTTGGGCAAAGTCAAACCACACGAACCAATTTGTAGTAAAGCGAAAAATAGCCTCGCGCCATGAAATGGTCAGCGTCTTTGCCTTTGGTAAGGGCTACACTTTCAACCCCCAATTCACAAAGGGTGTCCCTTATAAGGGTTTTGCGAGTGAGAACGGCAAACAGGTAGGCAAGGTCTTAGGAAGTGCAAAGAGCGTGCATTACGAAAACGAAGGTACGCGCTATGCACATAGCATACAGCACTTTGGTAGAGAGTACGGACTCCACCCCGTACAAAAGCCAGTCGGACTCATGGAGATGGCTATCCGCTGGTTCTCAAATGAAGGCGACACTGTATTCGATGGCTTCATGGGTAGCGGTGCTACTATCAAAGCGGCTATGAATTGCAATAGGCACTCGATAGGATGTGAGATAGATGCACGCCAATACCAAATAGCAGAAAACAGCCTTAAATAAATATTTTTTAATAGTTAATAAATAAGTTTTAATAAAAAATAAATAAATATTGATAAAAATTTGCATAATAAATATTTATTTATTAACTTTGCATAAGATTAAAACGAAAAGCGATATGAAGCCCTACGGAGCATTATTGAAATGGCATAGAATGAACGAAGGAAAAATAGGTCAGTGTTCTACTCAATCTTGGGAAAATTTTATGAGAACAGACAAAAAGAAAGCCCGTCAGCAAGCAAGAAAACAAATCATCAACGAATTAAACGAGGTGCTATAATGGCAAGCTACAGAGATAAGGATTTTCACAAGATGCGCAATTTAGATGCGTACGGATTAGATAGCAATTTCAAAACACCTTTCACAAAGCAAGAGGCAGAGGCTAAAAAGAAGTTAGACAAAATAGCCTCAAAATACGGCTTCAAAGAGAAAGTAGAAGACAAGCGCAGACGTTGCAATTCTCGCAAAAGCAATCAGTCTGCCAAACAAATGGTAAGCCAGATGGACAGAGCGAGAGGTAAACAAGGACTTATTAAAATACTCAAAGAGATATGAAACAGTACGCTAATTTTTCTACCGCTAATGAATACCTTGTAAGTCCCGAAAATGTACTGTACCCTAAACTTTATTTATCATGAGCGAAGAACAAGACACTGTGCAGTGCGAAAGCTGTGAAGAGATGGTTTCGATTGATTCTCTAACAATATTCACATACTATAACCAGATAGATTACAATCTTTGCATATATTGCTACGAAAAAAGGCAAGAGCGTCAAGCAGAATATGAGTTTGAGCAAGATAAGCGCAAGGTAGAGAAGGATTTAATCAATGCTGAAAAAGAAAAAAAGCGAAGGAAACCCGCAAAATAAGTAAAAAGAAAAAAGAAGTAGAATTTCGCCAAGCTTTGGACGATTTCCATAAAATATTGAAGGACGTAAATGGCGAACCCAAAGCTGTTCCTCGATACCTCTCCGAAATTACAGGCGAAGAAGTTGATGAGTTTATTGATAAGTTTAAGATAAAAACTGTATCAACAAAAAAACTCCCGTTTAGTGATTTTACAAATGTAATAGAGAGCAAAGAAGACCTTGAAGAAAGAGGCTACAAGGTAACGCCCAAGGGCAATGTTTTCAAAGTAGATAACTCTGCACTGATGTTCTTTAGTTTTAT
Source organism: Cytophagales bacterium (assembly GCA_043748375.1). Lineage (GTDB taxonomy): Bacteria > Bacteroidota > Bacteroidia > Cytophagales > Microscillaceae > RDXI01. The sequence goes on along the minus strand of JAYTNK010000595.1, from coordinate 1,028 downwards.
CAATGGCAATTATATTGATAAGTCTCCGTACAAAATCAAAACCTATTCTATGGACTTGAATAGAAAAATAAAAGACTGTGCTTTATCGCCTTTTTGTTATCTGTATGACAAAGGCTTCTACTCTTACAATAGAGTTTTTATTTGGTCATTAGCAAAGGCAAGTAATTGGCGGGTAACTTATCAAAATTACAACAAAAAAATAATTATTGAATCAAATACATTCCCAGAAGTTTAAAAATATGAGCAAAATAGAATGGGCAAGAATACAACGAAATGCCTCAACCGTAAAAACTACCTTCGGAAAGTATCGGGTAGTCCGCACCCTGCCTGCTCTGTGAGTGGGGTGCTTTTTTTCAAAAACTAAACATTCAAAAAATATGGCTTTTTTAAGATGTACTGTAAGGATTGATAAAAACGATAATCCTTTAAGCAAAAAAATAGAGAGTGCGCTTTCTGATTTCCACCTTGACTACAAATGCGACCATGATGTAGGCAAGGGTTTAGGCAGGTTTATAAATGTGATTGCAGATTTTGATGTTTGCGATAATACTTGTTTACAAGATACCGATAGCGGTGATTATTATTTCGTTTTGAAAGGAAAAGAACCAGATGATTTTAAGGAAAGTTCTTTAGAGTATGACGGTAGGAGATACTACCCTGAAAGCGTAATAACAAATGAGGATGTGGTATCTTTCAATCGTTATTATCAATCTTGTTATTGCTTAATGCACTACATACAAGTTTTAGAGGTGTTGTCTGTAAACAGTATTCCCTATAAAACAATGACATTAAATGATTGTATGGGCAGTTGTTGGTATGGGGAAGATTTGCAAGATGCCAAAGATTTATTTGAGCATTCAAAAAAATCTTTGTTAGAAAAATTTAACCACGAGTTTTAATCCTTATTATGACAAACAACAAACGAGAATCTAAGCAAGTGCATTTAGGTTGCACGATGAAAACACTTCATTCTGACGATTTCAACGAGGCTATCTACAACAAGCTACTTGAAACGGTAGCAGGCAAGC
>JAYTNK010000594.1:0-5432 GCA_043748375.1 Cytophagales bacterium | reverse complement strand
TGAACTAGTAGCACCATGCTCTTGTGCGGCGGGTTATGTGTGTTATGATGATGATGGCAATTATGCGACTACTGCAGACCGCAAGTGTGTGCCTGCAGGATATCAATACAAAAGAGGGGATAACGGTGTGTTTGATACCAACGGATTTGATGACTTCTTTTCGCCTATTGCGACCAATGGAAGATGCCCTAATCCTTATTCAACCCATCCAGGTGTCGATAATGTTTTAGGCACAGGCGATGATTATTGTGTATGCGCGCAACAGACTATTCGCCTCACGCACCCCAATGTTTTCACTATAGAATATGATAACCGTAATGGCGTTTCTGATATAGCAGCAGATTATTCTATGTTGGTGTACCAAACGACCAACTGCGATAACGAGAATTTTTACACACGCCTTGCCTGCTTGCCTGCCGTTCAGCCTTTGGCAGCGAATGTAGAGCGCGTAGAGAAGTACACGACCTCTGTCTTACCTATGACACATGGCTCAGGAGGTGAAACCTACTTTGTGCGTGTACTTAACAAATCTACTGGCAAGACTTTATTAGGCAATCTATGCACTTACTATGGTACTAATGTGTCAAATCCAAGTTGTCTTAGTTTTCCTTTTAATGATTATGGTGAATTGGAAGGCGAGTTCAGGAATTTTACGCTACCAAGCCCTGACGCAGGAGTTGATGCCCCTACCTTGCCAAGCACTACTATACCAAGTTGCGTTTTGCCTGGTGGTAGCAATCCGTCTTCCCAATCGCCTAGCCCCATTAGGTCAGATGCTTGGATGCAATTTACTGTACCTATAGGTGCAAACTTTAATGGTGTGTCAGTCCAATTTGATAATACCAATGCAGCCTCTTTGCGCAATGTTGCGATTGCGGTTTATACTTCTCCTGAAATTCCTACAGGCATTACCAACATAAGAGATAATGGAGGCACGAACCTCACCTTGAATTGCAGACCGTATGGTGCGGCGGATCCAAACCCAGCCAATACACCTAATCGAGGCGGACTCTTTTTACTGGATTGCCAAAACGCTGTGCTAAGCGGTTCGGAAACTTCGACGATTAACACTACTTATACGAATGGTGCGCAACCTTCGTCCATTCCCACACTTACTGCACGCACCTATTATGTGCGTGTGATGAACGTACACAACGAAGGCACACCTACTGCTTTTACAGGGCGTATCCGCGTGTTTCCTGCTGCCTTATGTACATTAGGTAGCGAATTGATTGTAGATGGCGATTTTAATATGTGGCCTGCTATTTCTTACGGTACATTCCCTATTAATACAGCTGTCCCAAATACACTAGCGGGTGTCAATAGCTTTAATACAGAGCGCAACAATGCTTTGATGCCAATCCCTAATATTACTAATAATGACCCTTATCCTAACGATATAGATGGCGTGTTTGCTGCTTCTGCAGGGCCGACTACATATAATACGGGTGTGGCGCGTTATGCTACAGACTATGGCTATGTACGCGAAACAGGTACTTATGAAACAGGTAATCAACGCATAACATACGGCAATACTAGAAGCAGTACGGAATTTAACCCTGAAGGTTTATATGCTATTCGTCAAAGCCCTTGGACATTAAAACAAGACTGGTATTGTTTTGGTTTAGGTTTTTCAGGTTATGGTGGGCGTGCAGGTGGAGGCGAGCCTGATGTTACCTATTGCACGACAGGTGGTGGCACAGGATTTGAGCCATGTATCAATGTATCCTTAGAAAATGGAACAGTGCTTAGTACAGGAAGCTTCAATACAACACACACAGCAGATGGTACAGCCCCTGCTTTTACTACTGATGGCTTGCCTGCCGCTTTCCCATCTACATCTAATGCCAACTTTATGATTGTGAATGGCTCATATAATCCCGCGGGTGGCTTGCCACCAGGCAAGATATGGTGCCAAACGATACCCCGTGATGCGACTGATGTGAATGATGTAAGCTATTATATGTTCTCCATTTGGGTACAGAACATGATTAGCGCGGGTCGCAACTTAGACGTACCTCAAATGCGCCTCACAGTCTGCGATATGGAAAACCCCAGCAGCGCGGGTAGCTTTCCTCCCGAACGAGATCTTTACACAAGTGCAAATGGTGATGCTAACAATAACGAAACACGTATGACGCGTCTGCCAGGTATAACAGATGTGAGTACTGATGACGTTTCTTTTACGCCTGTTAATAGGATTGTGGGCTTGATTCCTAATTTATTTGGAGAAGAACTTACTGACTTAGCAGGTACAGGTGCTCAACGTAGAGTGCGCCATTTGCCTCGACCAGGCGTTAACCGTACTTTTGCACTCGTTTCGAGTGGCGCACGTCCTCCTTCGTACGGGTCTGCCATGACTTGTAACTTGAGTTCAGGAAATGGTTGGTCAGGCTCAAGCGATGTAAACGAAAGTACCAATGCAAGATTGAAAGTATTGGGTGCGTCTTTTCTTGTACCCGAACGTCCTGACAATTGGGTCGTTATTCGTTGTATTTATCGTGCTCCTCGTACAGTAAAAGAAATGAACTTGTGTATAGAAAACCTCTCCCTTACAAAAAATGGGAACGACTTGGGGGTAGATGGAATTAGCTTCCGCAAATGTACCGCCGCTGATGCAGAAACTTTCGACCGACTATTGAAAGGTGAGGCATGCGCGCTTTCTACAGATGGGAAACTAACAGGTATTCCGCTCACCGCCAGCATACTTGAGTTTTCTGCTAAATTATTAGGCGATAAAGTAGCCGTAACATGGGCTACCATAAACGAAGGGCAGGCGAGTCACTACCAAATCCAACGCAGCATAAACGGTACAAACTTTGTAGTAGTAGGCACAACTGATGCCAAAAATGCCGCACAGGGATATAATAATTACGACTGGCTCGATGTTAATTTGCCTGTAGGCGTGAAAACCATCTATTACCGTTTGAACGTTGTAAACAAAGACGGGTATGAAAAAATGGGTTCAGTTGTAGCCATAGATATTCCAAATATTGACTATTTTGACCTGAAGCTTAAACCCAATCCTGTAATGCGTGGAGAAGAAGTTACTTTACAATTCCACGCTATCCAAAAGGGGCAGGCAAGCATAATAGTAGCTGATATGATGGGCAATCAACTCATAAGGCAAGTCATAGAAGTTAGGAACGGTGCGCAAGAAGTTATCTTGAAAACACAATCCTTGAAAACAGGGCTTTATATTGTTAAGATGATTCAAAATGGCAAAATAGCAACCAAGAAATTAGTCGTCCATTAAAAAATAAAAGTGCTTGTGTGTACACACAAGCACTTTTTTATGTAAATAAATCTAAAATCTAAAATCTAAAATCTAAAATCTAAAATCTAAAATATGTTTTATAACGAAGATATTTATCGTCAAACCCTATCCTTTGTAGCAAAAGCGCACGCTTTTCAAAAAATACCAGGTATGGAATTGCCCTACCTGATGCACATTGCGGCTGTAACGATGGAAACCTTGTCAGCACTGCAACATACTTCTGAACGAGAATGGGATATAGATTTTGCCCTACAATGCGCTTTGTTGCATGATGTTATAGAGGACACGCCCGTAAGTTATAAGGAAGTAGAGGCTTCCTTTGGGCATAACGTTGCGCAAGGAGTGCTTGCCCTTACCAAGAATGAACAATTATCTCGCGAACAGCAAATGATGGACAGTCTTCAGCGTATTCTTCAACAACCTGATGAGATACGTGTCGTAAAAATGTGTGATAGAATAGACAATCTGCATAGCGCCCCTATATATTGGACTACCCTAAAGCGTAAAAAATACCAAAGCGAAGGGCAATTAATTTTGGACACTTTAGGGGGTGTTTGTACGTATGCGGAAGCTCGCCTACAAAATAAGATAGCCTTGTATAGCCATTATTTATAATCGCTAACTCAAATTTATTTGTATATAGGGGTTTCAAAAAATGAGGTGGTCAATACACAAATAAATTAGCACAGATGCTTGGTTTTTATTTTTCTACTTCTTTTCCTTCTGTATTGATGTAATAAGTTCTATTATTGTGGGTAACACGTGCTTTTCCTTTATCAAAGTCTAAGGCGTGTTCAAATTGAGGGGCAATAACTATCTTGCCTGCGAGATTGATATAGCCCCATTGATAGCCTATCCATACCGCTGCAAGCCCTTGTTGAAAGTCGCGTACGCCGTCATATTGTAGGGGCGTTATTTTCTCCCCTTTTTCGTTTAAGAAAGTCCATTTGCCTTTGAGCATTACTTTGGCTCGTTTTTCTACAAACCCGCCTGCCCAATCATATTGTGGTGGTACAAGTTCTTTTATTTCTTTTCCCTTTTTGCTAAGAAAACCATATAATTTCCCTTGTTGCATCATGATTCTGTCGTCTTTGATTTGCCCTAATTGGTCATATTCGAAAGGAATTATTTCCTTGCCTTCGAGGTCAATTAGTCCAAACTTCCCCTTTTTGCTTACTTGAGCTGAGCTATCTCGAAAGTGAGAAGCTTTGTCATACATAGGTTTGATGATTTCAAAACTATCACGGTCTATATAGCCGTATAGTTCACCGAGTCGAACTTTGGCTCGCTCTTGCCTGAATACATCTATTTGCGCATATTTTTCAGGTCTTTTGAGTAGGGTGTCCAGATTTTTTTCTATCGTTGTTTGTCCTTTTGAACGGACTATAGTGTCTGAAGTGTCAAAATTATGGGCATCTGGTGCCTCTTTTGTTGTTACACTTGGTTGGCAGGCTACGCATAACATACCCATACAATAGACAAAGATAGCAGGCAAGTTTTGGAATTTCACTGAGCGTATTTTTATTTTCAACTTTTGTAGGACACTTTTTCTACAGATATGTGCCGCAACGAGGATGTGATATCGTCACCACTCTTGTTCATATCATCATCATCATCTTCATAGTACCATTTTAGACTAACTTGATGCCCTTTTTCAGCAAATTTATCTAGTTTTTTCAATATATCCACAAAACACTTGCCTGATGAAGTATTGAAGTATTCTAACTTTATGTTTATGAGCGTATTACGTCTATCACTTAAGATAACGTATTGCTCTACCCAATCCATAGCAGGTTCGTAAAACTTAGATGAAAATTCAGGCATCGACCGATAGCCAACGATTTCTAATACCCCTTCTTCATAGTCAAAATTTATATTAGGAGTTCGTTGCGTTTCCTCCATGTAAAGTGCTGTGAGCATGGCACAAAGGTTTGGTTATTTCATGCAAAGATAGCTTTTTTTTCATAAAAAAAGACCATTTGATATTTAAATTTATCTTTTTTAGGTAGAAAACAGTTACCTTTGTGCAAAATTTCTATTTCAAACAATTTTATGTTGTATTCCTATTTGTTGATTACCCATTCGTGGTTACGTTGGATTTTGTTAGCCGTATTATTGGTTGCCTTAGTACGAGGCTTTATAGGTTGGTTTTCGG
>JAYTNK010000593.1:0-3348 GCA_043748375.1 Cytophagales bacterium | reverse complement strand
CTGATAGAACGTTTATGCGACCGCCGTTTTGGAGTAGGGGCAGACGGACTTATCTTGATAGAAAATAGCGAAGGTTATGACTTTCGTATGGTGTATTTCAATGCCAACGGCAAAGAAGGCTCTATGTGTGGCAACGGGGGCAGGTGTGCGGTTCGTTTTGCGCAACAATTAGGCATTATCCAAACGCAGACGCACTTTATAGCCGTTGATGGGGCGCATGAAGCCCGCATAGAAAACGCCCTTATTTTCTTGAAAATGCAAGATGTGCATGGCTTTGAACAAACGCCTGCCTATGTTTTTTTAGATACAGGCTCACCTCATACTGTTACCTTTGTAGCAAATCTAAAAGACTTTGACGTTACAGGGGCAGGCAAGACTATTCGCCACAGCGAGCGTTTCGAGGCGCAAGGTACGAATGTTAATTTTGTGGAACGCTTAAGCGAAGACACGCTTTATGTACGTACTTATGAGCGTGGCGTGGAGGCTGAAACCTATTCTTGTGGAACAGGTGTTACAGCTTGTGTCTTAGTAAGTTTTGCATTACACAATACACCTACTACTTTGAAAATAAATACTTTAGGAGGCAATTTACAAGTTAGTTTTGAAGCGGTAGGCAAGGATTCTTTCCAAAATATATATTTGGCAGGTCCAGCCGAAATGGTTTTTCAAGGAACAGTTTAAATTTGAAAACCACCTTGCCTGTGTGTTGGCAGGCAAGGTGGTTGTAGGTGTAGTTCGTTATTTTGAGCGTTCGGAAAATATTTTGCTCAATATTTTACAAGTAATGAGATAGGTTGGCTTTACGCCTACCGTCCCCAAACTTCCTGAAGCGAGCGTGCCACCTGTAAGCAGTGGGTTGTCAGAAGCATAATAAGCATACCGCAATACTACATCACGCCTGATATTTCCACGAATCCGTGACTCAGCTTGGATAGCCTTTTGATAGTGTGCGCCTTCCATTTCTAAGCCGATAGCCTGCCACGAGGAGTCTTTGAAATACTCCAAAATATCTCGGTTTTGCAAAGATGTTCCCAATACTGAAATCATAGTTCCTTCAAATGCTTCTACGCCATGTCCTTCGAAGTCTTCTTTTTTGAAGTCATTTTTGAAAGGATAGTTATCGGCTGTTCCCTCAAATACGTGGGCATCAGGAATCATAATATCGCCTTTTTCGCCGCACAATATACCCGCTTTTCCCATGATAGAAATAGACGTTATGGGCATTTTGATTTCACCTTTGGTTGTTTGGATAGGCTTCAACAGTTCGTCCATCGTTTCGTAGGCTTGTTCGCCAAAGGCATAATCCATAACAATCAGCACAGGCATTTCTTTTTGGACAAAATCAATACTACACGTTATTTCGGCAGGCAAGGCGGCAAGATTGAGCTTTGTAATATCGAAAAGTTGCACGACAAGGTTTGTGCCTGCGCTATCTTTGAGTACTTGCATACCATTTTGCTCGGCATACGTTTCGACTCTTGCCTGCCAATGGCGATGGTTGGGTTGGCGCATTTGCACTACCAACTCCTCCAGCGTTTCAGGCAATTCCACACCCATGTCGCTGAGAGCATCAAAGGCATACAAGCTATTGAGAATACTGTGCGGATTCGCACTAATAATATGAAGCGGGCGCGTGTGGAGGTTATTTGCAACTAAGGCGTTCTTGATATTTTGCGCCCATTTTTCACCATAAATATGTCTGCCCAACCGCTCACGCAACGAGGGTGAGAAGCTAATTTCATGTTCCCGTGTTTCAAATTCAGCTTCAGCCGAGAGTTTACCGAGCCAATGTACGACTTGGAATAGCCCTTTGTTGTTGTCATCAGCCTCAAAACGCTTGAAGGCAATTTGTGTTTCGGCAAACGTACAGCCCAATAAGGTGCTTAGGTAGGCGATGGCGCGTTCTTGATTTTCCTCTGTAATTTTAACTTCGCCTGTAATTATTTCCTCGAGTTTTATCCATTCACGCACTTTCTGCCCTTTGTCATCAAAGGCTTTGCGGCGAATTTTCTCTGCCTCGTTGTACAAAAAAGTTAAATGTGTAAGAATGTCATAAATTTCACTGCGTCCACGAGTAACCTCGATACACATTCTATCTCGGTCAATTCGGTAGCAGTTACGCACGCGTTTTGGCGGGATAAGCACCTCGAACGAGGAGTTGAGATAGCCTTCTTCCGAGATGAGTTTGATAAATCGGCACTCCTCAATACCTTTTGGCAGACGTTCTATTACGTAGGCAAGTCCGTCTAATTCTACTTTTTCGGTGTCTTTCATCGAGCCATAGATTTCGGGGCTAAGCGTGAGCAACATATCGCGCAATGCCTTGCCTGAAATACCATTTGGGCGGTATGCACCTCGATATACAATGTGCCGCATTTCTACATATAGACGTTCTATAGCAGTGCGCGATTCTTGAGCTTGAGTAAGTTGTGTCATAAATAATAAATGAAAGATAGAAGGATAAAGTTTATAAAGTATTGTTTATCAGTAATTTGAATCTATAAGTTAGACATCTTGTATGAATCACTCTACTTATTTTTACAAATATATAAACTTTCTCAGATACAAAAATTGCTTTTGCAAAATTCATTTTGTTTTATACAATAAATTATTTTTTGTATGACTTATAATGATTTCAAAATATAGGAGATTCTATATATTTTAACTATCTTTGCAACCTGAATTTAACCTGTTATTAAAAGCTATGCCCCGTTTTTTGTATTATTTGACCACCGTTGCCTGCCTTTTCTTTATTTCTTGTAAAAAAGAAGCAGAAAAACAAAAAGAGCTTGACCAAGCCTACTATGATGCCAATGATGTCCAAATTCAAAATTATATCAAAGAAAAAGGCATTACCAATGCGGTAGCAGCAGGTAATGGTACTTTTTATGCTGTGCTGAACAGCTTGCCTACCGCGCAAAAAGTAAATGATGGCGATTCATTGCGCGTGCATTTTACGATGCGTTTGTTAAACGGTGGTATTGTAGATACCACATCACGTATTCGCAACTTGCCTGCCAAGTACTTAGTTAATACCTCAAGTATTATTCCTGGACTTGAAGACGCACTCCGCCTTATGCACGAAGGCGAAAAAGCAACCATTATGGTGCCTTCTTACCGTGCACTCAGCTCGAATAGTACCAACAATATCCCGCCTTACGCTGTACTTATTTATGACCTTGAATTGATAGAGGTGAAAAGCGAAGACGAGCAAATAGCAGAATATATTGCTAAAAACACCCTTACTATTACTGAAACTAAAGACAATGTACGCCGAATACGCACATCAGCAGGTGCTACAGGTACAAAACCCGTGGACGGACAAGAATGGCTAGTTTGCTACACAGG
>JAYTNK010000592.1:0-4265 GCA_043748375.1 Cytophagales bacterium | reverse complement strand
TAATACCCCCTTTTTTTGACCAAAGATAAACATTTTTTTACAAGCAACATTTTTGCGTAAGTCCTAACTATATGAAAGTTTTTATCTATTGCCTATTTATTTTTCCTAAATATTCGCAGTATCCTACTACCAAACGGACGCAGTACAAGCACGAAGACTAATTAGCTACCAACTTAAAACCTACCCGATGGATATTGATAATTTCCACTTTTGGGTCTGGCTTGAGGCATTTGCGCAAGCGCGAAATAAATACATCAAGACTACGCCCATTAAAATAGTTTTCATCTCCCCAAATCATACTCAAAATTGTTTCGCGCTCCACTACTTGATTAAGATTCATACATAACAATCTCAAAAGTGCGGCTTCTCGTTGGGTAAGTTCTTGGGTTTGAGTAGGGTGTATAACCAGCAGGTTTTTGAAATCAAATGTGAACTCGCCTACCACAAAAGCATCTTTATTTTGAGTGGGGTGTGTGCCTTTCATACTACGCTTTAAAATAACCTCCACACGTAAAATAAGCTCCTCGATGCTAAAAGGCTTGGTTATATAATCATCTGCGCCCAACTGAAAGCCTTTGATACGGTCTTCTTTAAGCGATTTGGCAGTTACAAAAATAATAGGAATATCAGGATTATTTTGGCGAATGGCTGTGGCTACACTGTAGCCGTCTTTTTTAGGCATCATCACATCAAGAATACAAAGGTCATACACGCCATGTTGGTAGGCAAGCAAGGCAGTTTCGCCATCTGTATAAAGTTCTACTTGAAAGCCACTGTCTTCCAAATTATCTTTTACTACAAACCCTAAATTGGCATCGTCTTCTGCAAACAAAATTTTTCCTTTGTGGCTCATACCACAAAATTAGCTCCTTTTTGTTTAAATGCTGTGTTTTACAAAAAAGTATCGGTAAAATTGTGTGGTGCTCTGACAATTTTTGTGGAGGCAAGGCTGTAACAATAGGCTTTAGCGCGTTGGGAGGCTTAAAACGGCAGAATGGAAGCCCACCGTTACAGATTTCCACAAAAATTGTCAGAGAACCGAAAATACTTAATAATGGGGTAAATGCAAGATTTTAATGCTATGATATTTTGAACATGATGCCTCACACACATGGATAGAAATAGCTAACGTAGATTAGTAATTTACCTTCCTTAATTTAAGGCAATAATAACGAACTATCGCCATAGCTCAAAAAACGGTAGTCGTGCGCAAGTGCGGCTTCATATACTTTTCGCCAATCTGTTCCAATAAAGGCAGCAACCAAAAACATCAGTGTTGTGCTTGGCAGGTGGAAATTGGTAATTAAGCCCTTGCAAACCCTAAATTGATAACTTGGAAACATGAAAATTTGCGTTTCCCCACAAATTTTAACGATTTGCTTTGTGTCCATTTCTTTCAAAATAGCCTGCATAGCCGCCTGAAATGATGGCGGGTTTTCCATTTCATAGGGCAACATTTTTTCAATATGAAAACTTGCCTGCCCATCTTTAGATAATTTTGCACCATACCAATATAGGCTTTCCAATGCCCTCATAGAGGTAGTTCCAACGGCTATGATATTTCCTTCATGTTGGCATAAACGTTCAATGTTTGTACGTGTAAACACAAGTTGTTCAGCGTGCATGGGGTGTTCTATAATATTTTCAACCTTAATAGGCTGAAAAGTACCTGCACTTACGTGTAAAGTGATGTATTCAGGCGAAATATTTTTAGTTGTTAAGCTATCAAAAACCTCTTGTGTAAAGTGTAAGCCTGCTGTAGGCGCGGCTACTGCCCCTTCATGTTGCGCGTAAGTGGTCTGATAGCGGATATTATCTTCACTTGTAACTTCGCGTTGCAGGTAGGGAGGCAAGGGCAACGCACCCATGTGAGTTAATAATTCAGCCCATGAAATCTGTGCTTGATTCCAATGAAAATGCACGACACCATCTTCTCTATTTGCCCAACTTGCCTGCAAGGTGAGCAAACCTTCGGGTAAATCAAATTCTTTTACAAGTATCTCGCCTTCTTTCCAAGGTTTTTTATTGCCTACCATACACGTCCAAGTGCATTGATTATAGCTACGCATAGCCTCCGCGACTTCGGCAGGCAAGAAAGGGTGTAGCAACAAAACCTCGATGTGCGCACCTGTCGCACGTTGAAAGTGTAAACGGGCAGGCACTACTTTCGTATCATTCAAAACTAATAACGCGCCTTCAGGCAGGTGTTCTGCAAGGTTGCGAAACGCTTGATGTTCGATTTGCCCTTGCCTATAGACAAGCAGTTTGGCATCATCGCGTTTGGCAAGCGGAAACTGCGCTATCCTGTCGGCAGGCAAGTCATAATAAACATCGGAGAGATTAAGCGACATGAAAATTGGCGAGGTGGTGAAGTAGTGAGGTAGTGAAAATACTCAATTAAGTTTATTTATATATCGTTCTTTGAAAAATATAGTATTTTCAAGTTATTTATATGCAAATAAATCGGATTGTTTGACAATTTTTGTGGGGATATTTTCTGAGTAGGGGCAATCCCTTGTGGTTGCCCTTTTTGATTTTTAGGGTGTTTATAGCACAAAATGTGTTAGAATAGCCAGGGCAACCACAAGGGATCGCCCCTACACTTTTTACCACCACAAAAATTGTCAGAGAACCATAAATCGGTACAAGGTTTAAATAGTTATTTCCATAAACATATCTTCTAAAGAAGACAAGATGGGTTGGATTTTATAAACCTCCAAACCTTGTTGCAGGAGTGTCTGATTAAGTTGGTGCAAAGTAGCCTTATCGTGTGTAGGCACATGAATATAAGGGGAGGCAAGCATTGTTTCAGGCACTTGAGCGCGTATAATTTCCAATGCTCTGTCATTTTGATTGGTATCAAAGGCAGTATATGGGCGTTGTTGAGCGTGTAAGTCATGCAAATTTCCTTGAAAATGAAGCGTCCCTTTATGAATAATGCCCACATGAGTCGCCATCTTTTCTATTTCAGCGAGGAGGTGGCTGGATACAAAAACTGTTTTCCCCTCTTGCTTATTTAATTTTACAAGTAGTTCTCTGATGTCTTTGATGCCTGCAGGGTCTAAACCATTTGTAGGCTCATCAAGTATCAACAGTTCAGGATTCGCGAGCATACTGATAGCAAGTCCGAGGCGTTGCTTCATACCGAGCGAGTATTGTTTTACAGGGCGGTGAGCATCTGCGGTAAGTTCTACAATATCCAACACTTCTTCTATGCGGTTTTTAGGAACATTCCCAAGCCAAATACGTGTAACTTCTATATTTTCACGTGCATTCAAATGCTCATACAAAGAGGGCATTTCTACCAATGCACCAATGCGTTTAAGAATTTCTATACGGTTCTCTGTTAAATTTAAGCCGAATAGTTTTAACTTGGTGTGGGTATTTTGTGCTGACAACAAGCCTAATAAAAGGCGTATAGTCGTACTCTTGCCTGCCCCATTTGGGCCCAAAAAACCATAAATACTGCCTTGTGGTACTTTTAGCTCCACATTGTGTAGGATAGTTTTTTTACCAAAACTAAAATCTAACTGCTCGGTTTCAATCGTATATTGCATAGCATATAGGTTGTATTTTGGGTGCTTTTGTTACATCTTGCCTGCTTTTTTACAAATTGTCAAGCACAACAATTATTTTATTTTTTTGGTTCTTAGAAAATTATAGCGGAAGCTACCAAAATATATGACCAGTCATTCTGTAAGAATCTGTTTTTCAGGCTTTTACAGGGTGCTAAAGTGTATAACAGACGCTTACAGCGTGGCTATCCCGTATCTATTATATTAAACAAAGAGCAATTTTTCTTTTTGGGTAGCAGTATCTGTACTCAAAAAGAGAAATCACGGTAAAGAAGGCTTATTTTAAAGTATTGATTTACCAAAAAGGCAGCTTTTTTGTTTAAAAAAGGCTATCTTTGCAACTTAATCTAAAAACTGCTTTATGAAATTATTACATTATACCCTTGCTACAGCTTGTTTTTTGAGCTTCGCATTGCTACTACCCCAATGTACCCCTGAAGGACAAACCAAAGGCAAGACAAAAGGTGGAGGCGAAACCACTGAAAAAGAACTTCAAAAAGAAGAAAAGCCTAAAAAGAAAGTTATAGAGGCTGACCGCCAATACAATGATATAGCGCGATTTATTGCAGGAATGCCGACAGAAGAAGGTAGTGCATTGCAAGAACAATCGAAAACTGCCAACTGGAAACAGTATGCACAAGCTACTGAAAGCCAATGGGCAACTATCAATCAATCGAAAACGCCTAAAAT
>JAYTNK010000591.1:0-7284 GCA_043748375.1 Cytophagales bacterium | reverse complement strand
ATTGACCACCAAACCCTCGAAGACAATATGGTTACGGTGCGCTACCGCGATACTACCGAGCAAGTGCGCGTAGCCATAGCCGACTTGCCTGCCCTCGTAGGCAAGGAGGTAAGCGTGAAGAATATTTTGGAGAAACTAAAGTAAAAGAAGGTAGGCGAGGTCTTGTGTCTCGCCTTGATTAGACTCTTTACAAAAATCCTTTTCTCAAATTATGAAAAGTCCCATCACAGGCAAGCCCATGCAACTCCAAAAAACACTCCAAAAAATTGATTACAAAGGAGAAGTTTTTGAAATTCTGTACTATAGTTATATCTGCCAAGATACGCAAGAACAATATACTACAGATGAATTAGACGAACTTAATATAGCACAAGTACAACTGCAATACAAAGAAAAAGCTGTTTTAGTGTGAGAAAATGAGCTGTAACCCACTTGCCTGCCCTCGTAGGCAAGGAAGTAAGTGTGAAAAATATTTTGGAGAAATTGAAATAGTTTTATCTAAAATATCAAAAAGGCAGGTAAGTTCGTTATAGGAAATATGAAAAAACTTACCTGCCTTTTTGCTTATTTCTGTTGGGTGGCAAGTGCTTTTGCACAAAGCCCCAATGCTTTTTTCCCTTTCACCAATGCTGAAGGCAAGTGGGGCTATGTTGATGCGCAAAAAAATGTAAAAATTGCGTATCAGTTTTTGGGTGCAAGCCCTTTTTATGAAGAGCGCGCCTTTGTAGCTCGGAAAGTCCCCAATCAAACTGAACACGTGGTAAGCGTTATTGACTTGGCAGGCAAGGTCTTGTTTGATGTTAGTGTTGTGGGACAACAGCCTCATGAACTTTGCCAAATGGATTATTATCGATATAGTGATGGTTTATTGTCTATGCCAAGTTATGACGAAAATACCCCCAGCACTTACTTGGATAAGGCAGGCAAGGTAAAAATTACGCTCAAAAAAGGTGTTTTTGGAAGTGCTTCTTTCTCAGAAGGACTTGCTTACGCACAAACATCAGACAGTACTGCGATGTACATCGATATAACAGGCAAAAAAGTATTGGACGTGAAAGCCAGTATGGCTGTTGACAATGATTTTAAAGGTGGTTGGGTAGTTACAAGCTCTGGGATAGGTTCAGGCGACTTTAGTTATCTCAATAAAAAAGGTGAAAAAGCCCCTTTCCTAAAAAATTTTAAGCATATTGAAGACTTAGCTGCTATGTCTGAAGGTATTGCTTTTTTGGCGTTACCCAATCCATCTACTGATAATTATGAGCCTATTTTGAAGTTACTCAAATCTGATGGAAGCACTATTCCTATAAAGATTAAATTAAGGAATAGTACGCCTGTTACAACTGTTACAGGCTATAGATTTTCTGAAGGATTGGCATTGGTACACATTCCAGACGAACAAGCCTCAAACAAAAAAATTTATCTCAACAGACAAGTCTATCTCAACAAACAAGGGGAAATAGCTTTTGAACTTCCTGCTATTCTGAAAGGTCGTGAAGGCAGAGACGGAGATGGGCAAGTGTACATAACAAGCGGGGCAGGCAAAAACTTTTATCAAGGTTTGGCTTGTTGGATAGTGCAAACAAGTGATTCCACTGTCAAAATTGTCTATCTGACACCCGCAGGCAAGGTTGCGTTTGAGTCAGGAGAAATCAAAATATAGTACAGTAGAAACTTGCCTGCCCTCGTAGGCAAGGAGGTTTCTATCAAAAATATTTTAGAGAAATTAAAGTAATGCCTCCATCTTTGGTAAAGCAAAAATTTTATCGAAGTTTTTATAAAAAAGTAATCCTAACTTAACGCTATGCGTAATTTAAATTTCATATTCCTACTACTTGCCTATGGTCTTTTTAGTAGTCCTAAAACAGTTGCACAAATTGCCTCAAAAGAAATAGACGCTTTATTAGAAGACGCTATGAAAAAATTTAAGGTGGCAGGCGTGGCTATGGCTATTGTAAAAGACGGCAAAATAATTCACCAAAAAGGGTACGGAGTAAAATCTATTGCTACCAATCAAAAGGTAGACGAGTTTACCAATTTTGCTATTGCCTCCAATAGTAAAGCCTTCACAACGACAGCCCTGGCTATTTTGGAAGAGGAAGGCAAGTTAAAATGGGACGATAAAGTGAAAGACCATATCCCTACATTCAAAATGTATGATGATTATGTAACCAATCATTTTAATATCCAAGATTTATTAACCCATCGAAGCGGACTCGGATTAGGGGTAGGCGATTTAATGTTTTTTCCTGATGGTACCGACTTCACAATAAAAGATATTGTGGCAAGTTTTCAACATTTTAAACCTGTTTCGGCTTTTCGTACCAAGTTCGATTACGACAACCTATTGTACTTGGTGGCAGGCGAGGTGATAGCTGTCAGTAGCGGCATGAGTTATGAGGCATTTATACAAAAACGTATTTTAGAGCCTCTACAAATGAATCACTCATTTGCTTCTATCAATTTAATGCAAGATAAAAAAGACTTGTCAGCCTCTCATTCTGGTGAGTCTGGTACTATTAAAATTATTGATACGTATGGGAGTATGGTAAATAGTGCTGCAGGTGGCATCTTGTCCAACGCCCATGATATGTCAAATTGGATGTTGATGCACTTAAACAAAGGAAAATACGGAAATGATTTGAAATCAACGCTT
Organism: Cytophagales bacterium; assembly: GCA_043748375.1. Taxonomy (GTDB): domain Bacteria; phylum Bacteroidota; class Bacteroidia; order Cytophagales; family Microscillaceae; genus RDXI01. The sequence goes on along the minus strand of JAYTNK010000591.1, from coordinate 4,631 downwards.
TTCACTTTAAAAAGCCAGCAGGAGATGTGGCGTTTGCACACCGTAGAAGAAACAAATCCATTTCCAAGATATAACACTCTTTTTAGAGGGTATGGATTAGGTTGGGGATTAACTAACTTGAAAGGAAATTTAAGTGTATCACACACAGGCGGTTTGCCAGGTATGCTTTCTATTGTTACTATGGTACCTGACTTAAATTTGGGCATTGTTATATTAACCAATACTGAAAATGGAGGTAGCGGACTTTTTTCAGCAGTTTCAAACACGCTCATAGACAGTTACTTAGGGCTAAATAATTTTGGTTGGGTGGATAAATATCATGGCTATTTACTCGAACAAAAAAGCAAAGGTGATGAGGTTACTAAAAAAGCATGGGAAACTGTAGAAAAGGCAAAAAATACTGCTATAAAAAATGAAGATTATATAGGGATATACCAAGACAAATGGTTTGGAAAAGTCGAAATATTCCTGAAAGATAAGCAATTATGGTTCAAATGCTATCGGTCGCCCAAATTGAATGGAGCTATGGCTTTTTACAACGCCAATACTTTTGCTATCAAATGGGCGTATCAAGACATGAATTGTGATGCGTTTGCTATGTTTACTTTAGATGAAAATGGCAAGGCACAAGGGATTAAAATGAAAGGTATATCTCCCAATATAGATTTCAGTTTTGACTTTCAAGATTTAGACCTTCAACGAATTGATAAATAAAAAACACTGCAAAAATGGAAAGATACGATTATTTAATACACGAGATTGATGCCATTACCAAAGCCTTTGCCAAACTATTGGCTGCTTTATCGGGCATCAAAGGGCAAGGAAAAACCACTGAAGTACAGGACTTGGTAAATGAAGCACTAGAAAAATCATTTAAATTAAGTATAAGTGCCTTGCTTGCCATACCTGTTGGCTATATGATAGAAACCTTGCAAGCAAGCGGATATACTTCCGTGCATTGGGAACAATGGGCAAACGTGCTTTTATTGCTCGCTGATGAATTGCACCTTGAAAAACCATTTTGTCCAGATAGTGCTGTACTTTATAGCAAGTGTTTGGAAATTTATGAGCATCTCAATACGTACAATGACACCTATTCCTATAGCACACACCTGAAAATAGAACGCATAAAAACTATTCCACAACAAGGCGCATGAAGGCTTTTTATACTTATTACGAACTTGCACAAGAAGATGGACTACGCTTTTTTAAAGCCTTGCCTGCCCATGAGCAACAAAATTTATGGCATATACTTGAGAAGGTATATACGCCTGCTATTTGTCAAACATTCCAAAAAAAAGTAAATGAAACGGATAGCCATCTCTTAGACCCCGATATTTTAGCTTATTTAATAGACTTTTTACCAGAAAATGAAGCGTTATTTTTAATAAAATATGAAATACACGCGAAGTTTTCAAAATTAATGCCTACTTTTTTTGCTAGTTACGACAATTATTTACCGTTATACTTTGAGCTTTATTTCAGAGAAATTCAAAAAATAGATTGGAAGACGCATTGGTATATTAGCCAAAAATATAACTTGGAAAGTTTTAGCTCGGTAGGCGAGGTGGAAAAATACTTCTTGTTGCAGAACATAGCCCATGCCTATCATGGTTATTATGCCGATTTGGAAATTATTTTGCCCCATAAAGATAAACTTTACATGAATATTACCAAAGTACATTATCGCTTGGCACATTTAGACATCGATGTAAATTTAGCCCCACAAGGAGCTGAATCAAACTCGTATGATATTCCACAATCTCAAGCCTATATAGAAAGTATTTGGGCAGAAAACCGACAACAGTTTCCTGAAAAAATAGAAAACATTCGCGGAGCATTTAAAGTATTACTTCAAGAGCAGGTTGCCCATGAGGAGCTTGCCTGCCAGCAAGCACAAGCTATGGCATTTGTCCATCAAACTGTAGCTAAAAATGACTTAACACAATATGTAGCGTCTTACAAAAAAATAAATAAAATAAAAAACTATGCAAACGCTAAAATAGAACTAAAAATGCAAGGCGGCACACTTTATATGCAGGCAAGCTCAAGAACATATTGGACGCATATAGCAGGCTGGTTGTTGGGGGCTGGAGCATTTGCAGGAAGTATGGCGTGGGGACACTTCTATTTATGGATAGTGGCTGCGGTTTTTTTAGTTTTCCCAAGTATATATAACAGCTTTATAACACAAGAAAATGAACAAAATCATACGCAATAATTTTTTATTATTATTAATTTTGGTTTCTTTGACAAACCATGCGTTTACCCAAAACTTGCCTACCCTTAGCCTCGCACAACTTACACAAGAGCTTGAAAAACAAGATGATACGCTACGCATAGTCAATCTTTGGGCAACTTGGTGCAAGCCTTGTGTGGAGGAATTACCTGATTTTATTGAACTTGCCTCCGCATACAAAACGGCAGGCAAGGCTGTAAAATTCATGTTGATAGCTGTAGAAGACAAATTCGAAAAAGTACAAGCATTTATAGAAAACAAAAAGCCTTTTTTTTACGTACTTACTGAAAAAGATGCGAATATTTGGATACCACAAATAGATGCAAAATGGGAAGGCGAGATTCCCGCTACACTCCTCGTAAATATCAAACAGAACATACGCGTTTTTAAAGCCAAACAACTGACACGCAACGAGTTAGAAAACCTTATTAATCTCCACTTAAAAAAAAAGTAAACCCCATGAAAAAGAATTTCAATCCTTTTTTTATCATTTTTCCTGCCATCTTTATCCCTCTGATAGCCGTCTTTATTGTTTTTTCAAACAAAAAAAACAAAACTTCTGATAAAGAAGCTCAAAAAAGTGCTATCAAAGCCCCTAATCCAAGTGAGCGACTTGATGCACCCGCAAGCTATCAAATTGGCGACCAAGCCGAAGACTTTAGCCTAAAAAACGTTGATGGCAAAAAAGTAGCCCTTAAAGACTACAAAAATGCAAAAGGTTATATCGTTATTTTTACTTGCAATCACTGCCCGTATGCCAAAACGTATGAAGACCGCATTATCGCCTTGCACAAAGATTTTGAAGCGCAAGGTTATCCTGTGGTGGCTATCAATCCAAACGACCCACAAATACAACCTGATGATTCTTTTGAAAAGATGCAGGAACGTGCCAAAGAAAAAAGTTATGCTTTTGCCTATTTATTTGATGAAACTCAAGCAACCGCTCAAAAATTTGGAGCAACAAAAACACCTCATGTATTTTTGTTAGATAATACGCTTAAAGTTCGCTATATAGGTGCTATAGATGACAATGCACAAGATGCCCAGCAAGTTTCTAAGTTTTATGTAAAAGAGGCTATCAAAGAACTTCAAAAAGGCGAGCCTGTTACTATAGCCAATACAAAAGCTGTAGGTTGTGGCATTAAGTGGAAACAATAAGTAGCTATCTAATTTACTCCCTCCACAGCTTAGAAACGGCATACAAAGTTCTTAGAAGATTATTACAAAGCTACCAATCAAAAAAAAATATGCTTACTATAATTTTCTAAGAACCAAATAATAAATCTAAATACTAACCAACCGCTATGAAAAACCTTTGTTTAATTTTTATCCTTGCCTGCCTACACACAAGCATACAGGCGCAAATCCCCACTAAAAATAAGGAGAGTACCACAGGCTCGCCCGACCAAGATAAGGCACTTGTCGAACAGCCTGAAAATGCTACATACTTTTTGTCGCTTGAGAAAGGTGGCAGAAAGAAACGGTTACGCTTTTATACAGGCGACAAAATAACCATCACTTTCAAGGGTATGAAAGAGAAGTTTACTCCTACCATTACCAAAATAACTGCAAACCGTGTGGAAGTAGCTGACGCTTTTTTAGACTTATCAACCGTGCATAAAATAACGCTCTACAACAGAGGTAGTTTTAAAGCAAAAGTAGGCAGTCTATTACCTGCAGCGGGGCTTTTGTACTTTTTGGGCGATATGATAAATCCTATTTTTTCAGGTCGCGAGGCTTTTCAAATCAAAAAAGGCTCTATAATTGTGCCTGCTACATTGATAGGAACAGGTTTATTGCTACGCGCCCTTTCAAAACGGACTTTGAAAATGAATAAGAATCGCTACTTACGCATTATGGAAAAGATTTAGATGTAATCGTCTTTCTATGATTGGATAAAATACAAGCATTTCGCCTATAAGCAATTAGTTCAAAGCTATATCTTAACACCTATTAAAAGTATGTCATCACGTTGGTAGGTATTTGCCATGTGAGTGTCTAAGGCTATTTCCATACCTTCTTTCTGCGCTTCGATATCCAAATGTGTAATAGTTTTTATCAATTCTATCAGGCGTTTTTCGCCAAACCGCTTGCGGGCTGTATCATTTTGGTCGATAAAACCGTCAGAGGATAGGTAAATAGTACTACCTTTTGGAAGAGAGATGGATTGATTGTTAAATATTTTCTTTTCGTTTTGATCGCCGCCTACGGATTTTCTATCGCCCTTTAAGGTTAATACTTCTCCATCTTGACTATAATAAAGCGAATTCTTCGCACCTGCAAAAACAATATCTCGTCCTGTGGGCGTATTTTGCATTTGCAATACAATTAAATCCATTCCACTATTATTGGTTGTTTCCCCTTGCCTCAATACGATTCGAACCTCTTCATG
>JAYTNK010000590.1:0-4035 GCA_043748375.1 Cytophagales bacterium | reverse complement strand
GACTCGACACAATGGTACGTACTAATAATGGTTTTGAAATTGCTGAAATTGACCTAAAACTGCGCGGGCCTGGCGACCTCATGGGTACGCAACAAAGTGGTATTCTCGACCTATTATTGGCTGACCTTGTCAAAGATGGCGATTTACTCAGACTCGCACGCGAAACGGCAGGCGAGGTGCTTGACCAAGATGCTAACTTAGAACTGGAAATCAATACACCTATCCGCGATTGGGTTACTACACATCAAAAAAATGAAAATTTTTGGAGTAGAATTAGCTAGCTATCAAACTATTATTGGTAATTACATTTTAATAAAGTGTTTTTTTATGATTAAATTTCATGTAATTACATTTATTAAAGCCTTTACAGTAAATTTGTTGTTTTCCAAAAAACAACAAATTTATCATACAAGACTTATCTTATACTCGCCTACTTTTCCACTTTACAAGGTCTATTTTTATCTATCCTGAACTTCCAACCAAGCGTTATACTTATTTGTTTAGATTTCCAAGAAAAAGGATAGCTATTGCCTTCAAATTCCACATCTTTAGCGAGGTTGGTTAGTCCTTCTGTTCGCCTAACATCTATAGTGAACTTGCCTATATCTATACCCACGCCTATAGTAGCATCAAGCGAAAAGGGAACGTATATATTACCCAAGCGTTCCCTTACAATAGTCTGACGAGCTTCCAAATAACTATAATTTGGACGGGTTGTATCAGGTTGCCAATTTTCGTTTATATCTTTTTTGAAACGATAACTACCCATCAGACCTGCCATTAGGCGTATATTTATTTTTTTATAACTGGCTATTTTTATCCCCAATATGAGGGGGGTACTTAGCCGTATGAATGACCTGCTATTTCCTATAATAGTGGTTTCATTACCAAAAATAGGGGAATAGGCTATTTTAGTATTTAGTATAGTAGTTCCTATTACATCATTAGCATAATAAAGCCCACTTTGTAGATAAAAATGAGGTAGATGATGCCTAATAGCTACCCCCAACGTATGTCCTTCTTCCCAATAATCGCCCCGAAAAGTGTACCACTTATCTATCCAATTATTGCCCTTTAATAAAAATTGATTGTAGGCTATTTGGGGCAAAATATAGGTTTGCGCTATCAAAGAAGGCGTAAGGTATAATAAAAATAGGGTGAAAATTATTTTTTTCATGATTTTTAGATATAAAAATACGGGTTGCTACAGCATTTTCTATGTTTTGAGTAGCATTGAGAAAGCTGAAAAAGGCGTTTTTCATGCTTTGCGGGACTTTCGCAAGAAGTCTAATAAGTTATGCACTTTCACACCAAATATAGCCAACTTTTAAGTTTTGCTGTGTGTAAGTTTTTCAAAATCAAGCCACTTGCCTGCCCAATCGTAACACTCTAATCCATAAAAATTCTTTTTATAATCGTAAAAAGAGGGTTCGCGATAGCAATAGCCCAAATAGACGTACTTCTTGGCGTGAGTTTGGGCATATTGTATTTCTGCCAAAAGGGTATGCAAGCCAGGGCTTTGCGCCTCAAAATCTGTATCAAAAGTAGCATAAATACTCGAAATTGCCTGCTCGCCTACAGCAAAATAACTTGTAGCATACAACTTGCCTGCCTCGTCATATAAAGCGCATTCAAGTGCGGGGCAAGGCACAATATGAGGGGCATCTCCCAAAAACGTAGCCAATGATTCAGGCAAGTTGCTCGCGAATCGATGGATATGTTTTTCAAACATTATGGCGTGTTCTTGCGTTATGTTTATAGGTTGATAAACAACTTTAGTAGCCTTTTGGCGTTTGAGAAGTTTTTGTTGATGCTTGCTAAACTTAAACTTTTCTATACTGATACGTAAAGGCAATACGCGCACCCACTTACCCATACCTTCATAATAGTCGCATCTATTTCTAAAAAAGTGTTCGACAAAGTGTCGCCAGCCATCTGCCCAAAGTCTATCCATGTCGGCAGGCAAGACGTTTGTAAGCGTATCAACTTGAAAATCCGTTGTAAAATCAATCTGTAACATAGTCTTGCAAAGTTACCAATGAATTTTGTATATGTCAAATTTTAGCCCTAACTTGCAACGTAATACTATTGTTTTGATTTAATAAATTTATAACCATCTGATAATCAATACATTTGTAACCATTTATTTGTTTCCTCATTTCTAATAATCTGCCATTTATGAAAGTACCTCGTTTTATTGAGCGTGAACGCAGTGGTTTTTATACGACTGTACGCAAACGCGTTGACAATTATTTTACAACCAATAAATTTTCAAAGAACGCAAATGCCGCTATGATTTTCAAAAGCGTCTTGTTTTTTGGTGGATATGTGGGCTTATATCTTTTGGTATTATTGGGAGGTTTTAATGCATGGACAAGCTTAGGTATGGCAGCATTGCTCGGCGTGTTTGCCGCCATGATAGGCTTTAACGTGTCGCATGATGCCATTCATGGTGCTTACTCTTCGCGCAAATGGGTAAATGACGTAGTGAGTTTTAGTTTCAATCTTCTTGGAGCAAGCCCTTATATTTGGAAAATATCGCATAATCTTGTGCATCATACCTATACCAATATACCTGGTCATGATGAAGACATTGATGTAGCTCCAGGTTTGATACGCCTTTCGCCTACTGATGAGCTAACGGGCTTACAAAAATACCAACATTATTACGCCTTCTTGTTGTACGGCTTGGCTTCTTTGTCTTGGGCACTTCGCAAAGATTACAAGAAGTTTTTTCAAAAAAATATAGGCAACTACACCCATAAACATAAGCCTATGGATTATGTGCGTTTATTTGCTTTTAAAGCTTTGTATTATTTCTTGTTTATTGCTATACCGCTTATGGTTTTGCCTATTTCATTTGGGCAATGGCTGTTAGCCTTTGTGTGTATGCACATGATGCAAGGTTTGGTGATTGGCTTAGTGTTCCAACTTGCACACGTGGTAGAAGGTACTGCTTTTCCCGAAACGAATGTAGAAGGCGACATTGAGGAGGCGTGGGCTATCCATCAAATGCAAACTACGGCTAATTTTGGACGCAAAAACTGGCTTACAAACTTCATCTGTGGTGGCTTGAATATGCAAGTTGAGCATCATTTGTTCCCTACTATTTGCCATATTCATTATGCTGCTATTTCTGATATTGTAAAGGAAACAGCCATAGAATTTAACGTGCCATATATTGAAAATAAAACTTTTTGGACAGCCCTTGCCTCGCATTATCGTATGCTACGCAAGTTCGGTATAGAAGAATGGCAAGAACGACACGCCATGCAAAAAGCATAGTCCTATTTTTGTACAGTTGTCAATGTGCTTGCACTTGGCAATCTGTACAAAATAAAAAATAATAAAAATGTACTATATAAAAAGAACAAATTCAACTGATTTGGATTTTCAAAAGTTAGTAAAAGAACTTGACTATGATTTGGCTATCAGAGATGGAGAAGAACACGCTTTTTTTGCTCAATTCAATAAAATTGATGGGATAAAATATGCAGTTGTTATATATGAAAATGAAAAGGCAGTAGGTTGTGGCGCAATAAAAGCATATCAAGAAGATATAATAGAAGTGAAAAGGGTTTTTGTGCCAATTGAAGAAAGGGGCAAAGGAATTGCCTCCATACTTTTAAAAGAATTGGAAAAGTGGGCGGAAGAATTAGGTTACAAAAAATGTATTTTGGAAACAGGTACAAAACAACCTGAAGCAATCAACCTATACAAGAAAAATAATTATGACATCATAAAAAACTATGGGCAATATGAAGGAGTTGAAAGTAGTATTTGTTTTGAAAAAATAATAAAACCAAATTAGGCAGGCAAGTTCATAACTTACCTGCCTAATTTGGTTTTGGTAGGCGAGTTGTGAACTTGCCTGCACTTCCGTAACGCTAGATTAAACGCATCAAAATAATAGTTCCCCCAATTTCATTGGGGGAACTATTCAAATTTGAACCTCTAAAGAGGTTCGGTAAAGCACAAGCAACACCTTCAGGTGTTGAATTTACGAATAGCCCCCAATGAAATTGGGGGAATGGT
>JAYTNK010000589.1:0-4488 GCA_043748375.1 Cytophagales bacterium | reverse complement strand
CTGCTAACTGCTAACTGTTCCCTGCTAACTGCTAATTGTTCCCTGCTAACTGCTAACTGTTCCCTGCTAACTGTTCACTGAAAAGACAATGTTTTGTAATAAGACTTCAAAAAACCCACTCCTTTTAGGTGTGGGCTTTTTTTTAATAGAGCGCATTTCTTCAGTAAGCAGGTATAACTTCTTACTATTCATTGCCCAATACTCCTTCCGTTGGGGCAGGCAAGGTTTCTGCCTTGCCTGTAGGCGTGTTGTAGATGATATACACATCGGAAAATGGTTTTGGGAGATTTAGACAACCCCAAATGGGGTTGAACTATGAATAGCTCCACGTGAAACGTGGGGTAAGCAAAAAGTCATATCCCAAAACCAATTTTGTATGTGTATATAAAGGGCGCAAGATTTTTATAGCCTGCAAATTTTTGCGGATTTCGGTAAGTTTGCCTTCAGAGATAAAAAGCGATACGAGGTTTTTCTTATTCATAAACGAGATAGTTAAATACAACTATTTAATACTTTCAAAAGTGTTTTGTTATTACTTTTGAAAAATATTTATTGTTATTTTTTTTACCATAAAATATTGTTGTAACTTTACCCAAAATAAACATACAATTTTTATGCAAATGCATTACAATACTCGTACCCTTGCCTACGCAAAAGTAAAAAAATGGCTCACATACGGTTTGAGCATGTTATTATGCTTTGTCTATGAGCAGGCAAGTGCGCAAGTTACTGACGACTTCCGCACTACAGGCAATGCCACTTTTGCTGCTGCTACTAATTGGGAAACTTATAATGGTGCTACTTGGATAGCGGCAGCCTCTGCCCCTACTTCTGCGAATGGTGTGATAACCATCAGTGCAAACTCATCTGCAACTGTTACCAGCGATGTTACGCTTGACCAAATCGTAGTAGCAGGTTTTTTGCAAGTCAATGCAGGATTTACCCTTACGCTCAACAATGACACAGGTGATGAAATCACGTTACAAGGCGCAGGAAGTATCTACAACAGAGGTACTATCAACAACTGCGGAGGCACACTTTTGCCCGCTAATGCTTTCGAAACTACGGCTTGGGCATTTTCCAAAGGCACATATAACACCAACACTGCTACAGAACCCACTACTGAAGCCACGCTTTTGTATTTCAATCAAGCAAGCACCACCGCCCATATTTATTGGACAAATGGTAATGGAAGAAGGCGTATAGTCGTTCTAAAATCCGCTACGGCTGTAAGTGCAAATGCCTTGACAGACAATACAGCTTATACAGCAGACGCTAATTTTGTAGGAGCAGGCACTACAGTAGGTGGTGGAAAAGTAATTTTCAATGGCGTAGGCAATCAAGTCAATGTAACAGGACTAACCAATGCTAGTACTTATCACCTTGCTATTTTTGAATACAATGATGATGTTACCTGTTCAGGCAGTAGTCGCAACTACAAAACAGGAAGTCCGCTATTAGGTACATTTTTTACAGGAAACCGCCCTTTTATTACAGAGTGGATAACTGATAATGGACAAATTATAATACCCACCACAGGCTCAGGCTATAACTATAACATTACTTGGACAAATCTCACTAATGGAGGTGTAGGTGATGGAAGTATCACAGGACGAACAGCCAACCATACCATCACAGGCTTACAAAATGGAAGCACTTATCGTATCAGTATATCAGGTACTTTTCCACGTATTTTTTTTGATTCTGGAAGTGAAAGAAGTAAAATCCGCAACATCACACAATGGGGAAGTAATGCTTGGAGTTCCATGGGTAATGCTTTTTTGGGTTGTAACAATCTCAATGCCAATGCCACAGATGTACCTAATTTGAGTGCCGTTACAATTATGAGTAATATGTTTAATGGTGCCACTGTTTTCAATCAAAATATAGGGACTTGGAATACAAGTGCGGTTACAGATATGGGTGGTATGTTTCAGCAAGCCACTACCTTCAATGGAAATATAGGGAGTTGGAACACAAGTGCGGTTATAAATATGAGGGATATGTTTCGGGAAGCCACTGACTTCAATCAAAATATAGGGAGTTGGAATACAAGTGGCATTACAAGTATGAATTCTATGTTTCGGCAAATCACTGCCTTCAATCAAAATATAGGGAGTTGGAATACAAGTGCGGTAACAACTATGGCTCTTATGTTTCAGCAAGCCACTGCCTTCAATCAAAATATAGGGAGTTGGAGTACAAGTGCCGTTACAACTATGGTTCTTATGTTTCAGCAAGCCGCTGCCTTTAATCAAAACTTATCTGCTTGGAATGTTACACAACTTAATGCAGGTAATTTTAATGGTGCAGACCGAATGTTCGCTAACTCAGCAATGAGCAGAGCAAACTATGATAATACCCTTATTGGTTGGGCATCTCAAAATGTAAAAACGGGCGTACTTTTAGGGGCAATAGGCTTAAAATACTGCGCAGGGGTATCTGCTCGCAATACACTTGCTACTTCTAAAAGTTGGGTGATAACTGGAGATGCGTTACTTTGTTATAATGCCTCAACAGAACGAGGCAGTATGACTAATCTCGTCAGTGCCAGCAGTCAAAACATACGCACCACAAACAATGTAGATATTTCAGGTAATAGCAATAGAACTTTAGAGGCTTGGTTCAAAGTCAATACTATTTCAGGCACACAATTTATTGCTTCTTGGGGTGCGGCTACTGATTTGAATGCTTTTGGTTTGTATCTTAATGGTGCTACTTTACGATTTTATGCAGGAGGAGCGAGTGATTATGATATAGGCACAACCGTAGTAGCCAATACTTGGTATTACGTGGCTGTTACATACAATGGCATTACCGTTACGCCTTACGTCAATGGTATGGTTCAAACTACAAGTACTATTGCCTTAAATACTACTAATTCAGCCTTGTATATGGGTTCAGATGTTTCTAATACTAATTATCTGGATGGTAGTTTAGACGAGATGCGTATCTGGAGCGTAGCCCGCACCCAAGCGCAAATCCGTGAAAATATGTACCTCACGCTCACAGGTGGAGAAGCAGGGCTTGTGTCTTATTATCAATTTAATGAAACATCAGGTGATGCCAAAGATTTTATCACCAACAAAGATGCTACGTTTTTTGGTGGTGGCACTCGCTCTGCATCTGAGGTCGCAGTTGCAGGCGGCACTTCAAATATAAGAACTGTAACCGTTGGTTTGAACACCTTTACCAATACAGGTGTCGCCATCAACTTTACTACTGCTCCCGCTGATGAATTTGTGGCTTATCAACTTCGAGGAAATCCTGTAAATGGTGTTGGTGCACTGAATTTAGGTGCGAATACGCCCACTTGTTATTGGATAGTGAGGCAGTTTGGTGCAGGAAGTGTGGCGTATGATGGTATGAACTTTACCTTACCTAACAGCAATGTCATTTCTGCGGTTGATGAAGCCACGCCAAGCAATTTGAAATTATATAAACGTGCTGATAATGCTACTACAGCATTTCCTGCTTTCTTTGCAAGTGCAACTACCACTAATAACACGACAAAAGCAATCAATTTCACAGGTTTTACTTCTCAAACTTCTTTTAGTCAATTTGAAATTGGGAGTATAACTTCGCCCTTGCCTATTACGCTTGTAACTTTCGGTGGCGAGCGGAGAGAACAAGCAGGCGAGAAGACTGAAGAAGTCAAACTCACTTGGGCGACCGCGTCTGAAGTGAGCAACAAAGGTTTTGAAATACAAGTTTCCGATAACGCACAAACATTTAAAAAGATTGCTTTTGTAGAAGGACGCGGCAACAGTACTACAGTGAGCAGTTATCAGTTAGCAGTCAGCAATCCGAATGATGGTTACTACAGATTGAAACAAGTGGATTTTGATGGTAAGTTTTCGTATTCGCCCATTGTTTTTGTAGAGGGTGTGGAAACTTTGAAAGTATATCCTAATCCCAACAGTGGCACGTTTACCATTTCGGTAGGCAAGGACAAACTCGACTTGCCTGCCAGCCTACTCAATGCGCAAGGCGTGGAAGTATGGCGTGGCACACAAACTGAAGTGAAAGCGAACTTGCCTGCAGGTATGTATTTCTTGCATACCACAGTGGCAGGCAAGACTAAGATAACGAAGGTAATTATTGAGAATTGAGCGTTTAACAACATTAATCAAACCTTGCCTACTACAGGCAAGGTTTTTTTTGTGAAAAAGCAGTTCGTTTTTTGTATATACACATCGGAAAGTGGTTTTGGGAGATTTAGACAACCTCGAATGGGGTTGAACTATGAATAGCCCCACGTAAAACGTGGGGTAAGCGAATGTGTATATTCAAAACCAGATGTGTGTCTTTCACCAATATTAAAATGATCGTTGTACTTTACAATACTCCGTAGGATTTTGGTTTAAGAAATAAAATCGTTTGTAACTGTTTTTTGGAATCAATAGACTTCCTGCGAAAGTACCTTTTCCCGCTCTCAAAATGGAGAGAGGGCAGGGTGTGAGGCTTCTAAAAAACACTTTCGCAAGA
>JAYTNK010000588.1:0-5529 GCA_043748375.1 Cytophagales bacterium | reverse complement strand
TAAAGTCCATTCAAAAAACCTGACGCGTATAGAAATGTGTGCTACTTATTGGCATTTTTTAGATATTCTTTGGTTATATCTATTTGTTTTCCTAATTTTGAATAATTAAAAAAATCCTTTATTTTTTTACTACAATAAACTATCTTTATATTATATGGCTAACGTTTCAACTTTAGAAAAGCGTGGCATAGATTGGAATGGCGGTAATGAACCGTTTAAGGCGAGCTGGGGAAAACTCATGATGTGGTTTTTCTTGGTTTCTGATGCTTTTTCATTCTCTGGTCTGCTCATCACTTACGGCTTTATTCGCTACAATCATACAGCCTACGAGCCTGCTGTACATGGTGCTTTTAAGTTCTCTTTAGACTATTGGCCTCTACCCGATAAGGTATTTGAGGCAATTCCTTTTGCACCGCATGGCTTTCACGCGCCCTTAGTGTTTGTAGGCATTATGACCTTTATCCTTATCATGAGTAGTGTTACGATGGTATTGGCTGTAGAAGCGGGGCATAGACGCGACCGCAAAGACGTAGAAAAGTGGATGCTTTGGACTATCTTGGGTGGTGCTACTTTTTTGGGTAGCCAAGCTTGGGAATGGGCGCACTTTATACATGGCACTGCCGATGGTGCGACCGACATTTACGGCAATGTAATTCATGGAGCAAACCTTATCCAAAACCAATACGGACCTGTTCCGTTTGCGAATTTGTTTTTCTTTATTACAGGCTTTCATGGTACACACGTATTTAGTGGTGTAGTAATCAATATCCTGATATTTTACAATGTTTCTATTGGAATGTACGATAGACCTGAACGCGCTTTGGACGCAGGGGCAGAGCCTTACGAAATGGTAGAAAAGATTGGCTTGTATTGGCACTTTGTCGACCTTGTGTGGGTATTCGTATTTACAGCATTTTATTTGATTTGATCTAACCTTTTAATTACTTTTTTATATGGCACATACCTCCCACATACATACAGGCGAAATCGCCAAACCTAATACGGCTGCTATTTGGCGCACGTTTTATATACTACTTGCTATCACAGCCTTAGAGTTTATTGTGGCTTTGGCTATACCCGAAACGATTATCTCGCATGGCATAAAAGTGGCAATATACATTTTTTTGACAGTAGTAAAAGCGGGATATATCGTAGGCGAATTTATGCACCTTGGGCATGAAGCAAAGTTTCTTCTGTGGGCTATCATAACGCCTATGCTTTTTATCGTTTGGTTATTGGCGGCTATTATTTGGGAAAGCGGCTCATCGTTTAACCATCAACAGAATGTCAAACAAAAACCAAAGCCTAAAACAAGTATGATGATTTATCCTACACAAGAGGGTAATCGTTTAAGTTAGTTTTCATTTTTTAGTTTATATAAAACTGCCCTCATTTTGAGGGCAGTTTTTTGTTGGGAACAATAGAGTTACTATCTCGTTCGATTTACTGTAAACTACCATTATTACATGATTTACCGACATTTCCCAGCACGTTATTTTATTTTGCGATTATTGCTTTTTTCAAAATATACACATCGGAAAGTGGTTTTGGGAGATTTAGACAACCCCGAATAGGGTTGAACTATGAATAGCCCCACGTGAAACGTGGGGTAAGCGAAAAGTCATATCCCAAAACCAATTTCGTATGTGTATATCTTTTATGTATATATAATTTATTTGCAAGGTGTTTATTCAAACGAAACAACTGCTTTTTTTAATATTACCCATGCATCTCCTCGTTTTTCGGCTATACCATTTTCGTGTGTAATAATACGCGAGTCATTGTATGGCGGGTTGGCATATTCGCAGGCAAGGGCAAGCATATCATCAGCATTGAGCAAGGCAACGCCATGATATTCGCTTCTGTTTACTACCGCAAATGTAGCTTGATTGGGGTGTTCGAGGCTTATTTCGAGCTTGTAAATACTATCACGCGTAGGCTCATCGCGGAACTCGCCTGCAGTGAAGCCGTTGATGTCAGGACGGTATTTTACATAGTGCATACGCGTATTCGGATTGTAGCGAATACCTTCCAAGTGTTCTGTCCGTTTGGCATATAGTTCTTCTGCGGTGGCTTTGAGTTCATTGCGCGTTTTAAGAATCATAACCTCCTGCACTATAGCGTTCAGTTGGTCGTTCAAAAATGCAAATTTTGGTGGAATAGATTGGTAGTCTTTCAAAGGCGTAAATAATGGGAATTGGCTTTCAATGTGATTGAAGCGTTCTTTTAGTTGCTCATCTTTTTCAGCTAATTCTTTTTTAAGCTCTTGAATTTGCCAATATAAAAAGGCAGACGCGCCTCCCGCAAGCAAGAACAACAATATCAAAAACAATACAACATAGCCTATGCCTGTAGATTTTGATTCGGCAGGAGTGTTTTGCGACAGTTGGGTAGGCAAGGTCGTGATAGGTTTTGGCTGCGCAACCCTATCAGCAAGTGTATCCAACGAGGTGCTTTGTTGGGTTTGGTAAGTCCCTTCTCGGATTCGGCGGAGGCTTTGGGTTTTTATTTCGGTGAGTTGTCCTTGCAGTCCTTGCATACCATCCTGCCAGTTTTTATCTCGATTTAATTTAGCAAGTTCGGTAGTTAAGTCTTTCAGAAATTTATCCAAGCGCATATCAAGTTTGCCTTTACCAAAACTATTGTAGTGTTTATAACGGAAGAGATTATAAACAGAGGTTGCCTGCTTGTATTCTTTCGAGATACTTTGCCCCAGCGACTCTATGTTGTCGCAACGCAATTGTTCGCTTGCCTGCACTGCCTTGTTTTCTTTCAAAACAAATTGCAGGCTTCGGCATAGCAATTCTAACTTAACCGCTTCATACTGCTGATTGACTTGTTCTTCTGTAGTCGGTGTGGTTTGCGCTTGCGCGCTCAGGGCAAAGAGCCAAAGACATATAAAAAAGAATTTCATACACATATATAACTTAATTAGCAAAAATACTATCTTATTCTAAGGATACAAGTTTTAGACGCATTTTTTTCTGTATGTTTTCTTTTTGGGTAGCAAATTAGCTGTTTTTTGCTTTGTACGTGTTGTTCTCTACTCAAAAAGAAAACTCGCGAAAGGTTTTTGCATATTTTGATATTAGACTTCTTGCGAAAGCACCTTTCCCCTTTCTCAAAATGGAGAGAGAGCCAGGTGTGAGGCTTTAAAAAAGACTTTCGCAAGAAGTCTATATTTCTGTTGCTCATCAAGGCAGGTAAGGTCTTTATTTCACAAAAAACTGGCTATTGTACTACAAGGTTGTTATAGCTTTGCAAAACTCATTCTTGCCTGTGCTTGCGCAGCTTGGGAGGCAAGGTTTCCCGCTTCATATTCATAGTACGCTGCCATAGCTATCATGGCGGCATTATCAGTACAATACTGAAAATCGGGTATATAAGTATGCCAACCAAGCAATTCACCTTCCTCTTGTAGGCGTGTTCGCAAGCCTGTATTAGCTGAAACACCTCCTGCAATCGCTATTTCTTTGATATTGGTTTCTTGCGCTGCGCGTTTAAGTTTGCGAAAAAGAATATCGACTAAGGTATATTGCACTGAAGCGCATATATCAGGTAAATTTTCTGCTACAAAGTTTGGGTTTTGCGCTGTTTGTTTTTTCAAAAAATTCAAGAAAGAAGTCTTAATACCACTAAATGAGAAATTAAGCGCGGGCATTTCTACAGTCGGAAAGGCAAAGCGTTTAGGGTCGCCTTGTTGGGCATATTTATCGATGAATGGTCCGCCAGGATAAGTCAGCCCTAATAGTTTGGCGGTTTTGTCAAACGCCTCGCCTACCGCGTCATCTTGCGTTTCTCCCAATATGTGCATATCCATGGGGCTATTTACTTGCACTATTTGTGTATGTCCTCCGCTTACAGTCAAGCACAAAAAAGGAAATTTAGGCATTGGTTCAGCAATAAAGTGCGCTAAAATGTGTGCTTTCATGTGATGTACCGCTATAAGTGGCAACCCCAAGCCCAATGCCAGTCCTTTTGCAAACGACACGCCTACCAACAAAGAACCTAATAAACCAGGCCCTTGTGTAAAAGCTATTGCGGTAAGGTCTTTTGGCGTAATATTCGCCTGTGTCAATGCCTCGCTTACTACAGGGATGATGTTTTTTTGATGAGCACGGGAGGCAAGTTCAGGTACTACGCCCCCATAAGCCTCGTGTACACGCTGACTTGCAATAACATTCGACAATATCTTGCCTGCCTGCCACACCGCCGCAGAAGTGTCATCACAAGAAGATTCTATAGCAAGTATGGTAGTAGAAAGCATTTCTTTTAACTATTTATAATAATAATTTTAACTATTTAGCTGTTGTTTGTGTCCTCACAAACAACCAATACTTATTTACCAACTAAGGTATATTTTTTGCCTGGCATTACTTTCACAAAGCCTGCCAATTCAAGATTTAACAAATGCCCGTTTGCTTGCCCTACAGGAATAGCGAGTTGGTAGGCAAGTTCATCTAAGATGCCTTCTTGTTGTGGCGCGGTTTGAATATACGTCAATATACGTTGTTCTGGTTCGCTTAAATCGTACTTTTCAAAATCCAAGACAGCTTGTGGCAATTTATTGTCTTCAGTATTTTCTACAAACCAACGCATCATATTTGTTACGTCTTTGGTTTCTATGAATAAGTGTGCTTGTTGGCGTTTAATGAGTCGGTTACAACCCGCTGAGGTAACAGAGCGGATATTATTGGGGACGGCAAAAACCTCTTTTGCATAACTATTGGCGATGTCGGCGGTAATTAACGCGCCTCCTTTTTCTTTTGCTTCCACCACTATCAGTACGTCTGCCAAGCCTGCAATAATCCGATTTCGAGCAGGAAAACGTCCTGCATCAGGTTTTGTACCAAAAGTATTTTCAGTAATAATACCACCCAGTGCAGTCATATCTTGCGCAATTTTAAAGTGTTGCGAAGGATAAACCATATCTATTCCGTTTGCCATTACGCCTAATGTAGGAACTTGATAGGTGAGGCAGGCGCGATGTGCTGCTACGTCTATACCGTATGCTAAACCGCTTACTATCAGTACATTATATGGTTTAAGTGCTTGTACAATTTCCTCTGTAATGCTTTTTCCGTATTCGGTGGCTTGGCGCGTACCTACTATGCCTACAATTCTATGCGTATTTAGGTTGCTATTTCCTTTATGATACAACACAAGTGGCGCATCATGCAGGCGTGAAAGACGCGTAGGATAGGCAGGTGAGGTAAATGGAATAAGTTGCACCTCTTGCGCTTCGGCAAGGGCTATCTCTCGTTCCCCTCTTTCGAGTATATTATTTTGGCTCAAGATAAGTTTTGCGGTCTGCTCACCTACGTGAGGTATGCGTAAAAGTTTGGCTTCATTTGTTTTAAAAACCATTTCGGCTGAGCCACAATAGCTTATCAGACTTCGTGCAGTAACACTGCCGATGCCTTCTATGGCGTGCAAGGCAAGGAGATAGCGGAGTTCTTTGTCCATGATATTTTTACAAAAATACAAAAAAAACAAAAACAGCCAAATAAATGCACCTTTTCTTTTCGA
>JAYTNK010000587.1:0-9656 GCA_043748375.1 Cytophagales bacterium | reverse complement strand
GCAATGATTACTATCGTTTACGCCTCCCCAAGCTTCTTTACCCTCTGCATTGTAAATAGCACCACCGCCATAATCAAAATTACGGTTGGCTATCAAAGTAGCAAATGATATATAATAATCGTGCTTTAAGGTTGTATTTTCGGGTAAATCATAAAAGACACCTACTACTTCCAAGTTAATTTCGTTTTCTAAACGTATCACTTTGCCTATCGGATTTTCTTTACCAAAAAACTTGCCTGCCAAACTTTCTGATAGGGCAATCATATTGGGTTTGCCCATCGTTTTTTGGGAATTACCTATTTTCCAAGGGAAAGAAAATATAGTAAAATATGCAGGTTCAATGTATGCACCTAACATATCAGTCTCTTTAAATTTTTTGGTCGGTTTACCATTTTTATCTAACAAAACTAATAAGCGGTCGCGTTGGTCTAAACACATAGATACCGCTTCTACCTCTGTTATATCATCACGGATAGCCCGCGACATAGAAGGTGGAACTCCTGCATTATAATAAAGCCCCATACTGCTAAATACACTATTAACCTGATAGATTTTATCTGCGTTTTTGTGAAAACTATCGTAACTTGTTTGAAAACGAATAAACCAAAAAATTATCAAAGCGCAAGCTAAACCTAAGCCTAAGCCTAATACATTTAAAGAGGTGTAAAGGCGGTTACGCATTACATTGCGAAAAGCCACAAGGAAATAATTTTTTAGCATAAGGGGTATCAAATAATACTATGAATACAAGTTACGGAATAAACCAATTTAATAAAGAGAAAAAAGACTTATTCTCTTCCATGTGCAACAGCCTCACGATAATTCTCTGTTACAATATTGCCATCAAATAAATTGATAATGCGGTGTGCGTATCCTGCATCATGTTGTGAGTGCGTAACCATCACGATAGTGGTACCTTCCTTGTTTAGCTCTTGCAATAGGTTCATTACTTCCTCTCCATTTTTGGAGTCTAAGTTACCTGTAGGCTCATCGGCAAGGATTAGGCGCGGTTTTGATACTACGGCGCGCGCGATAGCTACGCGCTGTTGTTGTCCACCTGAAAGTTGTTGAGGAAAATGCTTTTTGCGGTGCATAAGATTGAGGCGTAGCAATAACTCCTCTACGCGCTGTTTGCGTTCTGCAGGGGCTATTTTCAGATACAGCAGAGGCAATTCAATGTTTTCATACACATTCAATTCATCAATAAGATTGAAACTTTGGAACACAAATCCTATTACACCTTTTCGATAAGATACGCGCTTACTTTCCGACATCTTGCCTACCTCTGTGCCGTATAGGTTATAGCTACCCGCAGACGGCGCATCGAGCATACCCAATATATTCAACAGCGTGGATTTTCCACAACCTGAAGGACCCATGATAGCTACAAATTCAGCATCTTGAATATCGAGGGTTACGCCATTGAGCGCGGTTGTTTCTACTTCTTCAGTAGTAAATACTTTTTGGAGATTTTGAACTTTTATCATTTCGATGAGTAGTAAAATAGTGGGGCAGGCAAGCTGTTTTACATGGGTAGGCAAGTGCTTGCTTTATAACTTGCCTACCCCCTATCATTCCTAAAATATGCCAAAAACATAAAACGCTTATAGTAAGCTATTTATATTTTTCAAGTATATGCTTTATTGTCCGAAATCAGACAAGTGGCAGGTTGTTTTTGGACAAAACAAACTGTGCGCTTGTTAGTTTTCAATAAAAAAGCAGTTGTAATTTGTTTTTGTTTTTATTTAACCTTAGCTTTGCGATTACGGAGTAACAAATTTATAATTTGTGAAAGGTGTCATCTAATTAAATTAAATCAAAATCAAAAAACATGAAAAAAATCTTACTTAGTATCTTACTCGTCTTTGGGTTTGGACTTGCTGTAGCACAAGCACAAACCATATCGGGTAGAGTTACTGATGCCGACTCGAAAGAGGGCATACCAGGCGCAAGTGTATTCATTAAAGGTACAACCACAGGCACTATCACAGATGCAGACGGGAAATACACTCTCACGGCTACTAGTGGTGCATTAGTTGTTTATCAAATTTTGGGTTACAAGACTCAAGAAATTACAGTAGGTGGGCAGACTACCTTAGACATTATCCTTGCTGCTGATGCCGAAGCATTGAAGGAGATAGTCGTAGTAGGGTATGGCACGCAAGAAAAGCGCGATGTCACAGGCTCTATCGTAAGCGTGAAGGCGGAAGACATCAAAAACATTCCTGTCCCCAGCTTTGAATCAGCTATACAAGGACGCATGACAGGCGTGCAAGTAACGTCAGGCAGTGGCAAAGTCGGGCAAGGTTTTAGTATCCGTGTACGTGGCTCGTCTTCGCTCACAGGTAGCAATGAGCCTTTGTATGTGGTAGATGGTATTATTGTTACTTCAGGTGGTGCCAACCAAAATGATGATAATCTCAATCCTCTTGCTGATATTCCTACCAATGATATAGAAAGCATTGATGTATTGAAAGATGCTGCCGCTGCCGCTATTTATGGCTCACGCGCTTCAAATGGCGTAGTGATTATTACCACCAAAAAAGGAAAAGCAGGTGCAGGCAAGATTAACATTGGTTATTCTACAGGGGTAGGTTCGGCTACCCGCAAACGCGGTTTCTTGAACCGTGCTGAATATATTGACCTTTTTAGCGAATCTTTAGCCAACGTAGGCTATACACCTACAGAGATAAATGATGCTTTTGAAGGTGATTTAGGCTTATCTTCCAACTGGCGTAATGAAACTACTGACGTAAACTGGGAAGACAAAGCCTTCCAACGCTCTACCGTGCAACAGTTTGACTTAAATGCCTCAGGTGGCAATGAAAAAATACGTTATTACGCAGGTGGTAGCTATACTAACCAAGGTGGCATCATGGCAGGCAACCGCTTTGAACGTTTTAGCTCTCGCCTTTCTTTAGATGGTAAAATAAATGACAAAGTGAGTGTTGGTGGTAGTTTTATGCTAAGTCGCACCAAAAACTTCCGCGCCGCAGGTGATAATGGATTCAACAACCAATTACAGTTGGTCGCTATGCCGCCTCTACAAGAGGCATATTTGGCTGATGGCGTTACGACTAATTTGAACACGCTCTATTACAATGCATTGACTGAATTGACAGATGCCAAAAACACAGCCGTATCTTTCCGCAACCTTTCGACATTGTATGCCACTTACCAAATCATACCCAGTTTAACTTTTCGCAGTGATTTGGCATTAGACTTATTGCATTTGGCGGAAGAAACCTATAACGGTAGACGCACACAAGGCAATACTCAAGCCCCTGAAGGTATTGGTACATATTCTACCAGCCTTATCACGAATTATACCCTCACGAATACCTTAGCCTACAACAAAACGTTCAACGAAACGCACAAAGTAGAGGCATTATTGGGCATGAGTTATCAAGATACAGACGAAAATTACTCCTCTTTAGAAGGACGTATTTTCCCTTCTGATGATTTTACCAAAATAGCCAGTGCGGCTGATATTACCGCAGGTAGCACTAGTAGAACAGGTAGTCGCTTTGACTCTTACTTCTTGCGCGGCAATTACAAATTCAAAGACAAGTATTTGGTGTCTTTGAGTGGGCGTGTGGATGGTTCTTCACGTTTTGGCCCCTCCAATCGGTATGGCTTCTTCCCCGCTGGTTCAGTAGGCTGGATTGCATCCGAAGAAGAATTTATCAAGAACATCGACATGATTAGCTTCTTGAAAGTACGCATGGGCTATGGTGTAACAGGTAATGGCGATATAGCAGATTTCGGTTATAAGGGACTTTATGGCTCGAATGCTTATTTGAACCAAGCAGGCACCTTGCCTTCCCAAGCTCCCAATGATAACTTGAAGTGGGAAACTACTTATCAGTTTGACTCTGGTTTAGAAATCGGCTTGTTTAAAGACCGCGTAAGCCTAAGTTTGGATTATTATAACAAAAACACCCGCGATTTATTGTTGAATATCCCTGAACCTTTAACCTCTGGCTATGCTTCGCGTTTGGTAAACGTAGGCAAGATGAAAAATCATGGCTTCGAAATCGCCCTAAACACCCGCAATCTTGTAGGCGACTTTAAGTGGAATACCAGCTTTAACATCTCTTTCAACCGTAACAAGGTAGTAGATTTGCAAGGGCAACGCATCACGCCAGGCAACCGCAACCGTACTTTGAACGAAGCACGCGAAGGACAACCTATTGGCGTTCTATTTGGGGTAAAATACGCAGGCGTAAACCCTACTAA
Organism: Cytophagales bacterium; assembly: GCA_043748375.1. GTDB lineage: Bacteria > Bacteroidota > Bacteroidia > Cytophagales > Microscillaceae > RDXI01. The sequence continues at coordinate 5,417 of JAYTNK010000587.1, read as the reverse complement.
TGGAGATGCTATTTATTACAATGCAAGTGGGGATACTACCAGCGTTTATAATAACGCACTCCGCCAAGTAATTGGCGATCCTAATCCTAAGTTTACGGGTGGTTTGACAAACACGTTGAGTTACAAAGGTTTTGATTTGAGTATCTTTGCGCAATTTGTATATGGCAATGATATTTACAACATGGCAGGCGGTTTTATGAGTGCTAATGGCGATTATTGGGATAACCAAACCAAAGACCAATTAAATCGTTGGAAAAAACCAGGTGATGTTACACAAGTACCCCAAGCGCGTTTTGATGAACAAAATGGCACACGCATTTCCTCGCGTTATGTATATGATGGCTCGTATTTGCGCCTCAAAACCGCCACACTTGCCTACAACTTGCCTAAAGCATGGCTCACGAAAGTAAAAATAGGCTCAGCACGTATTTATATTACAGGGCAGAATCTATTGACCAAAGTAGCCAAAAATTTCAGTGGTTGGGATCCTGAACTAAGCAGTGGATTTACGCAAACAAGCAGTCAAAACGCTAATGTTATTATGGGCAATGACTTTTATACCCCACCCCAAGCGCGTACCATTATCTTTGGCTTTAATATTGGTTTCTAAAACTCCTTTTATCTTGAAAATCATGAAAAAAAATATTATATATACAGCAGGGTTTTGCGCTACACTCTTATTTTCGCAGTGTGCCAAAAAATTAGACGAGCTAAAACCCTATCAAAGCTTTACCTCACAAATCGCACTCGGCACGCCCGACAATGTGAAAAACGCCGTAACAGGTGTTTATGGCATTGTACGTGGTGCTACTATGTATGGTGGCGACATGGTGATGTCTGCCGATTTACTTGGTGGCAACAGCGACCTCAACTGGCGCGGCACCTTCTTTGCCCCACGCGATGTGTATAGCAAAGGTATGGTAGCCGATAATGGCATCGCACTCGGTATGTGGGACGAAGCCTACAACGCCATCAACTCAGCGAATAGCGTCTTGGAAAACATAAATGTTATCACAAATACAGCCGACCGCAATCTTGCCAAAGGCGAAGTACAGTTTTTGCGTGCTTTGTGCTATTTTGATTTGGCACGTTATTTTGGACAGCCTTGGGACGTTGCAGGCGCAAATACAGGACTTGCAGTGCCATTGATGCTGAAAGCTAATGACTTCAGTAAGGTTTCACGCGCCACGCTTACACAAGTGTATGCGCAAGTATTAGCCGATTTAACTGAAGCAGAAAGCATCTTGCCTACCACTAATGGCAACCGCGCCAACAAATATACAGCCAAAGCACTTTTAGCGCGTGTGTATTTGCAACAAGGTAACTATGCGCAAGCCTTAGCAAAAGCACAAGAAGTAATAGCCAGCAACAAATATAGCTTGAATGTAGGTGTTACTACGTTGTTTGATGGTGACAATACGCCTGAAGCTATTTTTGAAATTCAGCAAAATTCTGTAAATAATGCAGGGCAAAGCAACGGCGGTATCGCTACTTTTTATGCCAACATGAATGGTATAGGACGTGGCGATGTAGAAATCCGAAACGAGCATTTAGCCCTTTATGAAACAGGCGACACCCGCAAAGCAGACCTTTTCTATGTAGGCACTGGCGGAAAGCCAGGCGAAACCGCTTGTGGAAAATGGAAAAGCCCTACTAAAAACTATAATATCATACGCCTTGCCGAAATGATACTTATACGTGCTGAAGCTAATTTCCGCCTCGCCTCTTCTACAGGAGCAACTGTGTTAGACGACATCAATCAAATCCGCAATCGTGCAGGATTAGCCAATTTAGCTACAGCTACCCTAGCTGCTATCTTGAAAGAACGTCAGTTGGAACTTTGTTTCGAAGGGCATCGTATTCATGATATTAAGCGTTTGAAGCAAAATGTAGTGGCAATATTGCCTGCCGCCACATACCCCTTCGACTCGCCTAAGTTGGTTATGCCTATTCCACTTCGTGAAATGGATGTAAACCCCAATTTAGTACAAAATGTAGGTTACTAACCTATAGTACTTGATACACAAAAAGACTTACTTGCTTCAGCAAGTAAGTCTTTTTACATTTTTGGCAGGCAAGTTTTTTATCTTTGTATTTTTTGAACTGTTTTTTAGACAAGTTTAGTGCTTACTCAACGGTAGTTATGCGTTTTTTTTTATACAATTCCCAAAAATTGCTTTTCCTATTTATTTCCGCGCAGGCGCATAATTAAGTTGTATTTATCATCATGTAAACCGCTTTCCAAGCCTACAATATAACTGTGCGGATTTACAAAACGTTTGATACCTTGATGGAAATTGGCTAATTGACTGCTTACGCGTTCCTTGATTTCGGGCAGGGTAGGCAAGGTATAAACCAATTTACCCTTCTCAAAGATAGGTACAAGCAAATCCTCGCCTACCCACTCTGTTTCGCCTACATACTTTTTGCGGGTAACGTCTATCTGGTCAATAATAATGGGAGAGGCAGGCAAGGCTTTGGCTTCATTATAAATCATATCTGCGCGATATTCGCCATTTTCGGTGTAGCGGCGCACCTGCAAAACACCTGGATTAGATACTTTGATAGCCTGTTCTGAAAGTTTGACTTTATAGTCCCATTCATTTTGGGCGTTTCGAATGGCGGCTACTTTATAAACTCCTCCGAGTGCGGGTTGGTCGTATGCAGTTACTAATTTTGTACCTACGCCCCAAACGTTGATAGTCGCGCCTTGTTCTTTCAAACTAACGATAATATTTTCGTCTAAGTCATTGCTGGCTACAATACTCGCGTCAGGAAATCCACCCTCGTTTAATATTTTCCTTGCTTCGATGCTTAAATAGGCTAAGTCGCCTGAATCAAGGCGTATGCCCATCATCTCGAATCCTTTTTCGCGGAGCTTCTTGCCTACTGTAACAGCATGGCGTACACCTTCTACCGTGTCGTATGTATCGACTAAAAACACGCAGTTATTGGGCAAATAGGCTGCATAAGTATCAAAAGCCTCTAATTCACTATCAAAAGACATTACCCAGCTATGGGCGTGTGTGCCTTTAACGGGTATGCCAAACAACTTGCCTGCCAATACATTCGAGGTGGAGCTACCGCCTCCTATGTAGGCGGCGCGACTTGCTGCCAACGCACCATCTACGCCTAGCGCCCTACGCAATCCAAACTCAAGGACAGGCTCACCTTTAGTAGCGATAATCATGCGCGCTGCTTTGGTAGCTATGAGGGTTTGGAAATTGAGCATATTCAAAAGAGCCGTTTCAATGATTTGGCATTGAATAATAGGCCCTTGAATACGCACCATTGGCTCATGAGGAAAAACCACAGTGCCTTCAGGAATAGCCATAACATCACACGTAAACTCCATGTTTGCCAAGTATGCCAAAAATGCAGGTTCGAATAACGGCTTACCATCATTGCCTTCCAACGTGTCTAAATAGGCGACATCGTCAGCTGAAAGTTTCAAATCTTGTAAATAATGAATAACCATTTCCAGTCCGCAAGCTACGGTAAAGCCGCCTTTGAAAGGATGCTTGCGAAAAAACATGTGAAAAACTGCCTCTTGTTCGCCCTTGCCTGACTTCCAATAGCCATACGCCATAGTGAGTTGGTAAAGATCGGTTAATAACGAGAGGGAACTGTGGTAAAGGTCGCGCGTGAGGTGCATTATTTTAGAAGTGTTAAGATATGAATACGCTAATATCGTATCTTTTCAGCAATAAAAAAAGTTTAGCCCTATTTCTTAGGAAGGGAAAGGAAATAAGGTGATATTCTGGGTTCGCTGACGGCTTTTGTGTAGGCAAAAAGCTATTTTTATTTAACTTATTTATTGTAAATCCCAAGTTTTTGCCTAAAAAATACATATTTTTGAATTTTGACAGAAAACACCTTGTTTAGCGATTCAGATTTATTAAAAACCTGCTTGCCTGCCAAAAAAATGAAAACAGCCTCTTCTTTTACTTTCTTATTTGTACTATCTGTTTTAATTTGTGGCAATAAGTCTTTTTTGCCCGTATTGGAAGTGTCTATAGGCGTTGGTTTTATGGGTAAGCTATCTTCTTTCTTTGGAACAGTGCTATCGATGTTAGTATTCGCCTCTTCATAGAATTCGCAAATAACGTCATCATGGCTTGGTTCAGGTGGTGGAAAGCGTATGGAAGACACTCTTTTTTTACAAGGTATTTTGGGAATTGTATCCGTATAATTGGGCACAGGAAACATACAAAGGCAACATTTACGCGCCATTATTTTTTCCTTTTCAATGATTTCAGTTAAGTAAAAATTTTTATAAAGTACAGGCGCGGCTATAGTCATGGCTATGCAAAAAGTACCTAAGAACACAGCAACTGCCAAATGCTTATTATGCATTTTGCGCAAAAGGTAAGCACCATAAGATTTATTGCGCCCTTCAAAAACTATATCAAAGCTGTAGCAAAAAGACTTGTAAAATATCATGGCAAGATTACTGCTTACTCAAAAAAATGTTACACTTTTGCAGCTATTTATTGAAAAAATTCCAAGACTTAAAACCGCCCTCCTAAAATGCCACTTATTCGTATTGTTCGCATGACTTTCCATCCCGACAAAGTAGATGCATTTCGCCAAAATTTTGATGAAAACAAATCATATATCCGTGCCTCTGTCGGTTGTCAACACCTTGAGTTGTGGCAAGACCTTCAAAACCCTGCTATTTTTTGTACCTATAGTATATGGGAAAACGAAGAAGCGTTAAATAATTATCGAAAGTCCGCACTTTTTGAGCGTGTTTGGAGTGCTACAAAAGCGTGGTTTTCTGATAAACCGCAAGCATTTTCAGTACAAAAACAAGAAGTTGTATAACTTTTTCAAGAATATCTAAAGAAAACTACTGATTTTTTTGGAAGTTAGATTTTTATACCCCAACTTTGCAACGCAATCCTACCAGATAGCACATCATCAAATGCCCAGGTGGCGGAACTGGTAGACGCGTTGGTCTCAAACACCAATGATAGCAATATCGTATCGGTTCGATTCCGATCCTGGGTACAACACTTCATACTAATTTAAGCCCTTCGCTTAGTAGGGTTTTTTTTATGAAGCAACCAAAATTGAATATTCACTTTTTATACGTTTGTTTAAAATAATCGTAATAAAGCTATTAATTCAGCCTAGCAAATTGAAATAATAGAAAGAAATTTTATGCTGGGAAAAGAAAAAATTTACGTTGATTTTTCAATTGGGAAAAGTCAAAATTATTTCTAACTCAAGTATATCAAAAGTTAAGTGTCATTCGACACTTAACCGCACAAATCTTATTGTATCGTCCTTTTTGTGCGGGGCTTTTTGGGAAAGGTTTGCCTCTATCAATAAGCCGTATGGTTTCACTAAAAATGATGCAAATGTTTTACGTTTTTCTATTCAAGGTGTTTTTCACCATGGAGGTGCAGTAC
>JAYTNK010000586.1:0-2473 GCA_043748375.1 Cytophagales bacterium | reverse complement strand
CAATGCTATCATAGCAAGTTTAGGTATAGAATTGCGTCGTCGCTTCGCAAAACAGCCCGCGCTGTTTCGTAAATTGTTTGGTGTGTATATGGAACTTGTGCAAAACATAGGTTTTTATGCCGCGATACCCAAAGGTGCACGCCTACCCGAACCCACAGGTTTGGTGTTATTAACTGACGAGGGCGACTATTTCGCCATGTCGTCAGGCAATTTTATGCGTACAGCCTCTATCACAAAATTAGTCAATAAATGCGACTATATTAATAGTATGACTCCTGCCGAGTTACGCAAATACCGCGCTGAGATTGTAGATAAGCCTACTGAAGAAGGAAGCAGAGGCGCGGGTGTAGGATTAGTCAAAATCGCACTCATGGCAGATGCGCCCCTCGAAATGGACGTGCCTGTGTGGAACGACAAAGACGACTTGGCTCTCTATTGTATTAAAGTAAAAATAAATAAAAAACAATAATTTTGAATTTATGTAGTGTAATTATACCGCATAAATCCTAAATCCCACATTTAAAAATGGAAAATTTTTTAGTAAAAGGCGGACGCAATGAATTTCTTGTGCCTTATGTTAGCCTTGATGCAACGAACGGCACTTGTGAGTTAAGCGGTGAGTCCTCACTCGAATATACAGGCGAATTTTACGACCAAATCGTAAGCTGGCTCAAGCAATATAGTATGGAAGAAAGTAAATTACTTACTTTTGCTTTCAAACTTACCTATTTCAACACAAGCTCCTACAAAGCTATTTTAGGAACTTTGCGCGAACTAAAACGCCAACAAGATATTGGCAAAAAAGTGGCTGTGCATTGGTATTATCCTGAAGACGATAGCGATATGCTCATGGATGCACAAGACCTTATGGAAAGTGCCGAAATAGACATGGAGATTATAGCCCATCAACCTGAAGAATAAACAAAATAATAGGATTTGAACAGTTGTTTTTACAGTTATTAAGGCTCTTGCGCTTGGCAAACTGTAAAAAAACGATGTAAAGATTGTTTTTTTAACCAATACGTATAAAAAAATTTATATTGTTTATTTTGATAGCCCCATGTATTTTTGGCAACTAATAATCAAAATGGGGGTAAAGCAAGCTATGTCCTTACCCCTACAAGACCGCATACGTTTTGCAAATCGTATGGGGGTTATTATAGCCGTAATGGGGTTTTTATTGGCGGGTGTCTATCTGTCTATGGGGCGCAAAAACACAGAAATCCTCGTTATTATGGGCTTATTCGGCTTGTCTGTTCCCATCTTAAATTGGTTAGGTGCCCATTTGCTTACGCGCATTTTAATCAGTATTGCGCCTGCTACTACAATTATAGTTTTTGACATAAGTTTAAAAATAAGCAAACCTGAGAATTTAGAAATAATTTCATATATAACACCGCGCTATGTCGTCTTATGTAGTATGATGTTGCCTTTAGCATTGTTTGTTTACAAAGAGCGATGGTTGCGCAACATTATCGTATTATTACTGATAGCATTAGTATTCAATTTTGACACGCTTTTCTACCTTACAGGCACACACTTTACACAAATACGCCCCGAACTTATCTCCCGCACCTATAAAGTGCAATGGATAAATATGGCTATTGTAACCGCAACTTTGCTTACTACCACCTCTTTTTTGTTATATGCGAATAAGAAAAATGAAGATGCTATGCAGTTTACACTTGCCGAAACCCAAGCCACCAACTTGCGCTTGAAAGAAAGTGAAGCAGCCTTGAAAGAAAGCTTGGAAGCCATGCAAAAAAGCAAACTTGAACTCGAAAAACAAAATTGGATTTCAGCCAGCCTCGCTCATTTTTTACAAATACTCAGGGAAGAGAAAAGTTTTGACGAATTATGCCAAGTGCTCTTAAGCAATATTGCCACTTATACAAAAGCACAACAAGGCGCTTTTTATTGGTTAAACCAAACAAAAGCCACCGATTTATTCCTTGAACTTCGAGCTACTTATGCACTTTCGGTAGGCAAGGCGCAAAAAAATGTGATACCCATTCATGAGGGTTTAGTGGGGGCTGTTTTTATACGCCAACAATACCTACACTTGAAAGAAATACCTGAAACACACACGCATTCGTTTTCTGGATTAGGGGCAGGCAAGCCACAAGAGCTTTTAATAATTCCGCTTGTATTTCATGGAAAATCGGTGGGTATAATAGAATTAGCCACGTTCTATACTTTTGAATCCCATCAAATAGCACTTATGCAACAGGTATCTGAAGCTATAGCCACTACCCTCAATAATTTTGAACTGTCGAAACGGGCGGATGATACACTAAACGAATTGCAAAGATTTAAATCTAAAATCAGTTATTTGTAGATTTTAATTACTGGGGTTGTTTAGTTGGATTTTTCAGCAGTAAAAAATGCGTATTTTGGCGTGAAATGAGGCAGATTTTGCAGTCGTAGCAGGTCGCTACAACGAAAAATCTAACGAAATTACAACCCAAAAGAC
>JAYTNK010000585.1:0-2038 GCA_043748375.1 Cytophagales bacterium | reverse complement strand
TGGTATCGCCCATTTGAGAGTAAATCTAAACGTTGATTGGCATAATAGAGTACTTCATCAAGGAATACAGAAAGGACAAAAACCTCAAACTTTTGGCTCAATTCATTTTTGCCATTTGCTACGTTTACAAGTTCGCCCAACCCTTCATATTTATCATTTAGTTCTTTTAGTTCTTTATTTTGTTTATCGACTTCATCTTTTTGTAAATTTATTTTATCTTTTTTAGTAATAGTTTGCGTAAGTTGGCGATTGCTTTCCATGTATGTTGCCTCTATGTTGTCGGCTTCTTGTTTTAGGGAGGCAAGTTCAGGCTGTGCTTGGTTATTTACTTTTTTCTTTCGGTCATCTAAAATAGCCTGTAATTTATTTTTTTCTTCTGTATATTTGTCTGTTTTTTCTTTAAATCTATTTTTCTCTTCTATTTTTAATATCGCATCTTCTACAGCTTTTGTTTCAGCGAATCCGTATTTCACTAAATTTTTGTCGATGTTTTTATTAAGAACCTCTATTTTATCTAATATACCTTCTTTTTTATGTAATCTATTGCCATTTAATTGAGTTCCATCTTCGTCTATGATATGTTTTGCCTTGTTTATTGCATCTATTTCTATTTTTAATTCCTCTTGATATTTATGCAAAAGGTCTTGAGCTTTTTCCTTTTCATCTGTGCATTTATGAATAGCGTCAAGTAATTGGTCTTCATTGCTTATATCTTTGGGAATATCGTTTATGATAGCTCGTATCAGATTTTCTTGTACCGCAATGCCTATATTTAATTCATTTTCTTTTCCTTCATTGGTTTTAATTTGTGCTAAAATAGCATTAATTTCTTGGCTTAGGGAGGCAAGCTGTTTGCTTATTTTCTCCACTTCTTGTGTGGCTTGTTGCGCTCGCGTAAAGTTAGTTTGCGCCTCGCCTACCTTCGCATTAAATTGCTCAAGTGTAAGGGAGGCAAGTTCCCCTAATTGCTCCTTTAGGCTTTTGCCTACCGCCAATACTTCTTGTTGTTCTGCTCTTTTTTCGCTGGCAATAAGTTGGGCATCTCGATATTTTTTTTCTGCACTATCATTATCTGCTTGCGCTTTTTTCAATACACTTTCTGTAATCGTTTCAGTCGTTTGAATAGCTTTTTTGGGGTGATGTGTAGCTCCACAAACAAGACAAGGTTCGCCTTCTACTAATTTTTCGGCAAGTGTAAATGCTTGACTATTACGCCATTTGGCATCTGTTTCGTTGTAATGTTCGCGTTTTTTTTGTGCTTCCTTGCCTGCCTTTGCGTCTGCTTCGTTTGCATCACTTAATGCCTGTGTTAAATTTTGATATTTTTCTAAAATCTTTAAACGCTCTTGGTAAACGCCTTGTTTTTCCTTTATTTGTGCTAAAATTTGCTCAAATGCGCCTTTTTGTTGTTTGATAGCTTCGAGGTCGTAGGCTTTATTTTTGAGTTCAATTTCTTGGGCTACATATTTTTCTAATTGGGTATTTGCTTCTTTGCGTTCTTTTTTAGTAGCTGTAATTTTAGTAAGTTCGATAGCAAGTACTTTTTCTTTAGCCTTTATTTCTTCAAACTTAGGTTTTATTTTTTCTAAGTCATTTATTTTTAGTTTGTTTTTTTCTATAACATACTCCCATGTTTCTTGTTTTTCTTTGAGTATATTATTGATATCTATTATTTTTTTCTCTGTTCTTCCTATGATAGATTGTTGATTCAAAATATTGTCTTCATAACTTTTTCTTTGTTTTTCAAGTTCTTTGAGTGAGGCAATATCTACTTTAAAAGGTTCGGCTTCGTCATTTCTCTTTAGTTTTTCCTGCATTTCGTTTATTGTATTTTGCAGTTTAGTGTGTTGGCTTAATTTTTCGGTTGCGTCTGCTAATTCTATAAAATAGTTATTCAGTTCTTGAGCATTTTTGAGTGTTTTTTGTGCTTCATTGCGTTGCGTTTCTATAGTTGGAATTTGTGCTTGCAAGGTGATTATATCTGTTTGATAGGCGATTATTTGTGTATCAATATCTTCTAAATTTTTGAATTGATTTG
>JAYTNK010000584.1:0-7840 GCA_043748375.1 Cytophagales bacterium | reverse complement strand
GATTCTGCTTCTTTGGCAATACGTTGCAAAAGAGGTCGCGAACTTTTGCGTAGGGTTTGATTGATGGTTACAAAAGGAAGTATTTTGTAAATAGTTTCTAAACCAAAGTATGGGACAGCCTGTAGCTCGTATAAAGTCATCAGCTCTCCATAGTTTTTTTTATAAGTAAGAAAACTATTTACTTGCAATTCAGAAAGCACATACAAGGCTTGAAGCTCCTCTCTTGTAGCACGATTAAGGTCTAAAGGATTGCTATAAAGTAAAAAAAGCGTTTCATATACTTTTTCATAATTTAGGTCGTCTTCAGGTTGTGGAAATAACTCTTGAACGAAAGCATCAAGGTTAATTTCAGGGCGTGGCGTTGCTTGGGCAAGCATTGCTTGACGACTTGATAGGAACATAAAGAGGAAAAAAAATAGGAGCACGCGCATACGACAAAGATAGGCTTTTTTAAATTACATGACTAATAAGCACTTTTTTCTACTTTTGTTTGATTATGCGCTAATTCCTGCATAGTTTTCAGGGCTATAAGCAGGATGGCAAATGAATAATGCCACTTAAGCACCAGCATCATAAACATTCCAAGAATAACTACAAATTGTTGCACAAACACTCTTGCATAAGGCTGAAACATCAATCCGAAAAGCGTATTTTCAGGCATTTTAATCCCGTAGTCTTTAGAAGGATTTATTTTAGGAGCAGACAAAGTTGGCTGTAAAAAATCACGCCAAAAAGCCAATAACTGCCCTATGAGCATACTCAATAAAGAGATACCAAAAAAGTAAAGAAAGTAAGGTTGCTTTAGCTTGTCTCCGTCTAACGAAAAACTAATACCTATAATAAATACACCTTGTACCAATACAAATAAGCCATAATGCACTATAAAAAAAGGTATTAAAAACATTTTTTGTATCCGTTCACCACGCACTATCATCATTTTGACCACGTTCAACACCCCCACAAAAATGGTTTCAATAGCATATATAGTAGCAATAAGGCCACCACTCCAGCCTAAAAAGAGTACGCCCAAAAGCGGTACAAGATTAATGACGATAATAGTAAAATTGTTTACACGTTTAGGCATATAAATTAAAAATGGTTATTTGTATCAAATTATTGGCATCAAAAATAAGCAATAGTCAAATTTTATAAGTTACTTAAAAACTACATTTATCAATTCTTCACCAAGTATAACCTTGCCTGCTGTGTTCAAAAGCTCGCGTTTTACTAATAAACCATCTTGGGCAGAGAAATATAAACGTTCTTTTGTACCTTTATAAAACATATAACACGTATCTATTTTGTTTGTGTGTTTCATTCTGTATGTTGGAATAAGGGAGCTTGCCTGCCCCTTTTGCAAAATAAATACGTCACTATTAAAATATACTTGCCTACCCTTTTTCCATAAATACATTTGGGTAGGCAAGACAGGTAGCTTATCGGCTTCAGGCAAGAGCGTCTGCCTATAAAAAAACATAGGACTATCTTCATTTACTACGCGATTGGGTTGTTGCACCCACGTATATTGCCTAATTTGAACGTGCTGTTGCGAGAAGAATATCAAAACAAACGGCAACAAAAAGAATATCAAAACAATATACAGAAAGCCAAACAAACGGCTTTTAAGCGTAATTCTACCTATTTTTCGGGCTAAATTTACAGGCAAGTTGCGTATGGCTGGCAAGGGGAAAAACAAACAGATGCCCAATAAATTAAAGTAAAAGTGCATAAACGCTACACTCATCGCCGCTTCATTCGCGGAAGATGCTACCAAAATAGCCTTGAAAGTAGTGCCTAAGTTTGCACCCATTATAAACGGGAAAACGCGCTTAATCGAGATTTTATTTGCTGCAACTATAGGTATGATAAGCGATGTTACCACTGTACTGGATTGCAACAAGGCTGTAATTAAAGTGCCTAAAAGCAATGCTTGTACAGGATTACCAAATAAATAAACTTGTAAAGGGCTTTCATTAAGATGTATCCAAACTCTTTTAAATAACTTTGTTGCAAATTGTAATATATAAAACAACAAAAAAATTGACATGGCTATACCTAATAGCGGTTGATAACCTACCGCGTACAATAGCCATGAAGCCACAGGCACAACCAAAATGTCTATTGGACTAAAAATATAGCCTATATTAACGGCTATGTGTTGGGTAAACCAATCCGCACTATATTGTGAAATATAAGACAAAAAACCTGTATAATACTCAAGTGGCAAGAAAATAATAACCGTAAAAACATTAAAGAAATGATGCGCCATAGAGGCAGAAATGGCTTTTCGAAACTCTTTGCGGCGTGTGGCGTGCCCAAGTGCTACAATAGTAGCTGTAATAGTAGTGCCAATATTCGCCCCCATAATCATATAGACAGCACTTGTGGGGGCTATAGTACCCGATGCTACTATCGCAATCGTCATGGCAGTAAGCGTGGAACTGCTGTGCAAAAGTGCTGTAGTAAGCAACCCAATAAAAAGGCAGACAAACGGATTGGCACTCGCGACCATGATTTCTGCCACTACGTCCATGTTTAACAGCTTGAAGGCGAGTATCAAACCCTTCAAAGCTACCAAAAAGGCATATAACAAGGCTAAAAAGCCAATTGCAAGACGCAATTGGTGGGATTTAGTATCTGTGAGTGGGGCTGTAATTTGTTGTACGGTTGTCATGTAGGTGTATTGCGCACAAATTTATACAAAATTTTGCATCTATGATAGGCACAAACCAAATTTTACAATTTCTTAATTTCCGCGACTACAAATGTGCTTCCACCAATTACAATCAAATCGCGTGAAGTTGCTTTTGAAAGGCAATATGCCAATGCTTCGTTTACGTCAAGGTGAGCCTCGCCTATGATATCGAGTGTCTGTGCAACAGCTACCAAATCAGCCACTTGCATACTACGCATAGCCTGATATGCGCAAAAATGGAAACTTGCCTGCGTAGGATAAAGGGGCAGGATTTTACTTAAATCTTTATCAGCACTAAAGCCTAATATAAGATACAGTTTATTGTATTCAGTAGCTTCAATTTGTGCAACTACTTCCCGAACTCCTGCTTCATTATGCCCTGTGTCGCATACTACGGTAGGCAAGGTCTGCAAAATTTGCCACCTTCCCTTAAGCCCTGTGAGCGTAGTAACATTTTCGATACCTTCGCGTACATGGGCAGGCAAGATGTGTAACCCTTGTTGCTCCAACAAATCAAGCACCTTCAAAACACCTGCTATATTTTTTAGTTGATACAAACCTTTCAATTGAGGCACTACGCTTTGTATATGTTCCTCTTTTACCTCCTCCACCTCTTTTTTCATATATTGCAAACTACTTCCCACCCACTCTACTTTAAAATAATCTTGGGCGAAGTAAATAGGTGCTTGAGCTAAACGGGCTGTTTCTATAAACGTGGCGGCTGTTTCTGGTTGGTATTCGCTGATAACTATAGGCACGTTTGGCTTGATAATACCCGCTTTTTCAGTGGCAATTTCAGGCAATGTATTTCCTAAAAAGGCTTGATGGTCATAGCTAATATTCGTTATCAATGAAACAAGTGGCGTGATGACATTGGTGCTATCCAACCTTCCACCCATACCAACTTCTATGACTGCGATGTCGACTTCTGCTTCGGCAAAATAACAAAACGCTAACGCAACCGTAACCTCAAAGAAACTTGGCTTTATGGTTTCGATATCGGTTTGGTATTTTGCTACAAACTCAATCACGGCATTTTCAGCAATAGGCACACCATTTATGCGGATTCGTTCTGAAAAGTCTTTGAGGTGTGGTGAGGTATAAAGTCCTGTTTTATAACCTGCCACTTGCAATACAGCTGCAATCGTATGGCTTGAGCTACCTTTTCCATTCGTACCTGCTATGTGTATGGTTGGGAATTTGGTCTGTGGATTTCCCAATAAAGCACACAGCGCGTTGATATTGCCCAAACCTGGTTTATAGGCGGCAGCACCAATACGATGAAAAACAGGTAATTGGCTATACAAATAGGCTATAGTTTCTGTATAGGTCATGGCATTTTCTTGTCTTTAGTTACAGTAACAGTGTCGGGCAAGGTCGCAATTATAACCTTGCCTCCCTGCGCATTGATAAAAGCGGTCAAAGCCCACACGCGCTCTACAGTTGCGCGTTTATCGGCTTTTAGTACAATCGTTTGTTTAGGTTGGCGCGTCAAATGCTTTTCTATACGTTCATACACGACAGAGTCGGGGGCAGAACGTTGATTCCAAAAATACGCACCTTGCCTATCCACCCGTATAGTGGGCGTAAGTGGCGAAATAGGCTCGACAAGCGAGTCTTTGATTGGCTTTTCAGCAGGCTTTTTGTATAAATGACTCTGCCATGTTGCCCATAAAAGCACAGGCAACAAAATGGCAGGCATCAATCCAAAACGGTAAGAAGACATATTTTTAGCTTGAATTTAATCCATAGGAACTTCCAAAAGCAGTATTTCTGCGTCTGTAGTGGCTTTGATAGTTATTTTGTGGGTGTTCCAAATACCCAGCGCATCACGGGAGGCAAGTGCTTGCTCATCTATCGTAACCTCTCCCTTGATGACAAAAGCGTAAATGCCATTGCCCTCCTTCTTCAGCTCGTAGGCAAGTTCAATATCCTTATCCAAATTACCAAGATGAAACCATGCGTCTTGATGAATCCAAACGCCCTCATCAGTTGCCAAAGGCGAAAGGATTTGCTGTAGTATGTTGTGGCGTTCGGCTACATCGAGCGTAATTTGTTCATAACGAGGAGTTACACTTCTTTGGTTTGGATGAATCCAAATCTGCAGAAGTTTTACAGGCACATCATGATTGGGATTCATTTCACTATGGAAAATGCCTGTCCCTGCGCTCATTACCTGCACATCGCCATGTTTAATGATAGACGTATTGCCCATACTATCTTTGTGTTGCAAGTCGCCCTCCAATGGTATGGTAATAATCTCCATATTGTCGTGTGGGTGTTTGCCAAAACCCATTCCAGCGGCTACAGTATCATCATTCAATACCCGCAACACGCCAAAATTCATCCTATCTGGATTATGATAACTTCCGAAACTAAACGAGTGGCAGGCTTCTAACCAACCATGGTGCGCAAAACCACGTGTTTCTGCTTTATGCAATACAGTATTTTTCATAAAAGGTGTTAATTTTCAAAATACGATAAGTTATTTTTTGTTAAAATCCCTTATGTATTATTTTTAGTGATAGCGCATTTGTCATGCTGAACGTAGTGAAGCATCTCGTTGTTGAACGACGATTTGTGAACGAAAAACGAGATTTTTCGCTTCGCTCAAAATGACAAACTTCTCTTTTCACTTAAAAAAATACAGGAGATTAAAATTTGTAGTAGCGGACTTTTAGCCTGCTTGGTTTGGCAGGCAAGTTCACAACTTGCCTGCCCGATACTATTCAATTTTACTCTTTTAGACTTGACAAACTGTTTTGTTTCTATTCCATTTTCAATAAGAAATCGCGCAGGCGCGTCAAGGCTTCACGAATATTATCTTCTGATGCTGCAAACGAGATGCGGATATATTCGGGAGCACCAAAAGCCGAGCCAGGCACAAGCGCGATATGCGCTTCGCTTAATAGCAACATCGTAAGTTCGTCTGTAGTATGCACAGGTTTTCCCTCATACATTTTGCCTAAATAATAACTAACATCGGGAAAAGCGTAAAATGCGCCTTGTGGCGTATTGCTTTTTACGTGAGGAATTTCACGCAACAATGCAAGCACTAAATCTCTACGCTTTAAATAGGTGGCATTCATGGCATAAGTAGGCGCAAGGTCTTTCAATGCCGCTGTTGCGGCTTTTTGTGCTATAGAACAAGTGCCTGAAGTAATTTGCCCTTGTAGTTTATCACACGCCAATACAAGTGCTTTAGTAGCCGCCATATAACCTACACGCCAGCCCGTCATCGCAAAACCTTTTGAGAAGCCGTTTACAGTTATGACACGGTCGTGCAAAAACGGAAACGAACCTATACTGGTATAAGTCGGTTCATAACAAATATATTCATAAATCTCATCAGCTACCACATGGATGTTGGTATGTGGCTCAAGCACTCTTGCGATAGCCTCCAATTCTGCTTTGCTATACACTGCCCCTGTAGGATTGCAAGGAGCAGAATAAAGAACCGCCTTCGTGCGCGGTGTTATTGCTTCTGCTAATTGTGATGCTGTAACCTTAAAATCGTTCTCGAAAGTTCCCGCTACAAATACTACTTTGCCTCCTGTAAGTTTGATAATTTCACTATAAGAAACCCAATAAGGTGTAAATACAATTACCTCGTCTTCAGGATTTAAAAGCGTAAGCAAAATGTTGGCGATAGATTGTTTGGCACCTGTAGAAACGATAATATTCTCTGCTGTCCAATTCAAACCGTTGTCGCGTTTCAATTTTTCAGCAATCGCTTGGCGTAATTCCAACGTACCCGATACGGGTGTGTAAAAGCTAAAACCTGCATCTATGGCATCTTTTGCTCCTTTTTTAACGTGGTCTGGGGTTTGGAAATCAGGTTCGCCAATATTGAGTTTGATAACTGCGTGTCCTTGCGCTTCTATTTCGCGAGCGCGTCTTGCCATAGCAAGCGTTTCAGATTCGGCTAAGGCATTTACACGCGCCGAGATAATTTCGTTCATAACGTTTTTTTGTAAGAAAGTGCAAAATTACAAGTTAATTTTGGCAATATGTTCATGCGCTTGGCAAAAAACTAATTTTACTCCAAATTCAAAATCGCTTTCATTCGGGTATGGTACAAAGGGAAAGTGTCTAAGTTGTTGTGTGTACCTGATGGAATCGTAATAAAATGATTTTTCGGCAACTTGCCTGCCAATTTTTCACCAAATTTATACGGAATGGTAGCATCATTTGTGCCATGAAAAATATAAACAGGGCAGGTGATTTTTGGCAAAAACAGGTCAGAGCGAAACGAATAACGCAACAGCCATGAGGTAGGCAAGAAAGGTATATGATGCCCAACCAAATCGGGAAAATTATAGTAGGGCGTTTCCAAAATAAGCCTTTTCGCATGGCAAGTAGTAGCTAATTGAGCTGCGATGCCTGTACCAATTGACCGCCCTAAAAGTGTAATATCTTGTTCTGCATAATGTTTCTTTACAAACTCAAGTGCTTTTTGGGCATCTTCAAAGAGCGTTTCTTGACTCATATTGCCCTTGCTTTTCCCATAACCTCTATAGTCTATCACAAATACATCATACCCAAGCGGTATAAAATCTTCCGCCACACTTCCCCAACTCGATAGGCTTCCCGAATTGCCATGAAAATACAAAACTACGTGTTGAGAAAGCTGTTTTTCAGATTTAAACCAAAGCGCGTGGAGTTTATTATTTTCTGCCTTATTTTCTATCCATACCTCTTCAAAATTTTGCGTAAAATGAAATTTATAATTATCCGCCAATTTTTCAGGGAAAAATATAAATCGTTCTTGATACACATACAAAATCAGGCATATCAGGCAATAGGCTACAGTGAAAAAAATTACAATGTTAAGATATAGCATTTTTTTTTGTTTCATAAAAAAATAAATCTACCAATCGGCAACTGTTTTATTAAAAATATCAATCACAATTTGATTCAATATTTTTT
The DNA here is from genome assembly GCA_043748375.1 of Cytophagales bacterium. GTDB lineage: Bacteria > Bacteroidota > Bacteroidia > Cytophagales > Microscillaceae > RDXI01. The sequence goes on along the minus strand of JAYTNK010000584.1, from coordinate 216 downwards.
CTACTTTCTCTTCTTGTACTTGGCTTAGGCTTTGGTTTTGCGGAAAGTTATCATAAAAAGAAAAATTTTGTGTAAAATTCTTTTTTTCATTTTGGGCATTCACAAAATCAAGCTCGACCTCTATCGTCAGCCTGTTCTCGGCGGCGCGGTCTTGCGCTGTAGCCGCTACAGGGCTTACTTGAAAACGCGTAATACTGCCTGTAACGGTTAATTCAC
>JAYTNK010000583.1:0-1712 GCA_043748375.1 Cytophagales bacterium | reverse complement strand
TATTTGAAAAATCTGTAAGAAAATGGTCATCTTAAAACAACCCCCTCATGAAAAAGAAGCATACAGAAATTGACCTCATAGGCACATGGCAAGCTCCCGATGCTATGACAGGCTATAAAGCGTTTATTGTTATTACGTTTCAGGAAAACCATACCTTAGATTATATATTCCAAAGTACACAAGGAAGCGAAACTATTCAAACAATTTGGCAATATGAACGAGGTATTTTGACGGAACAAAACCAATATGGAGGCACTTCGCAAGGAAGCCTGCAATGGATGAGTGATGACTACTTCATACTCACGATACTAGAAAACGGCTCGCCTGCCTATAAAGGAGCAAAACGCCTTTATAGAAGAATGACAGGCAAAAAATAAGCCCTTTTACTTTATATTATTTTAAGAATAATGTAAGTAATTGAATGTCAAGCTATTAAATGCTATAAGGTTTCAAAAACCTTAGAGGATTAAGGCAAAGTATTTAAGATAGGATACTTATAAACCATTGCCTATGAATGTATTATAATCGTCAATCAAAAATCTTAAATCGTCCATGTTCCTAAGCAGGTTTATTAGCCCGCAACATCTCGAACTTGCCTGCCGCCCCCTCAAGGCGTTCTACTACGAAGCCGACACTTTGCAAATCGCGCCTTACCTGTCCTTTGGCGCAATAAGTTACAAGCGAACTGTTTTCGCGCATCATAGCGTATAAGTGCGCAAAAACAGCGGGCTTCCACATCTCAGGCTGTTTCCTTGGCGCAAAAGCATCAAAATAAACCAAATCGAATACGGCAGGCGAGTTGTATGTCAATACCCCTTGTAACTCTTTGCAAAAGCTAAAATTCGGCAACAGAGGCAGGCAAGTTCCCCAAGTACTTTCGTGCATAGCTTGAAAATAGTAACTTAATTCAGGTTTGCCAAGCAGAGTAGGGTAGGAGAGTGCCTGCCAAAGCTCAACAGGTATTTCCAAAGTTTCTAAACCACAATAGGCTACTTTCTGTGGCTTATCGCGCAAAAAATCAAGCGTCAGCAACGCATTGAAGCCTGTCCCAAAACCGACCTCTAATATATTCACTTCTTCTTTTTGTGCCAACAAATGCACCAAACCCGTTTCTATAAATACGTGCAGACTCTCCTGCAAAGCGCCATGCCTTGAGTGATATATTTCATTCAACGCCTCATTATATAGCGTAAAAGAGCCGTCTTCTGTGGGTTCTAAGCGTAGCATAAACTAATCATACAAATAATTACAACACTGTTAATAGGAAAAGTAGGCAAATTTTTACAAAGATAGTGACAAAATAAAAAATAAGATTGGTTTTTTGGAAAAATAAAAATGAAACTTTCAATCCCCGACAAGCTGATTTGCGTGGGGCAAGGATTTGGTAAACATAATATTTTTAGGACTTATGCAAAACTCGTAACCCAGTAAGTCCTAAATTTTTTTTATCTTTGTGCAAAGTAACAACGACAAATTATGGAAAATCTACTGCTCCTACTAATTTGCTTGTTTTGGCAAGCAAATAGCTTCCAAACGAAATACACCGAAACGGTGAATGGCGTGAGCTTCGAAATGCTACTGGTGGAGGGAGGCAAGTTCAATTTTCAAAGGAAGAAACCTATCCGCCTGACAAACTACTATGTAGGCAAGTTCGAGGTAACGCAAAAGCTCTGGCGTGCCGTGATGGGAAGCAATCCATCTTCCAACACAGG
>JAYTNK010000582.1:0-3255 GCA_043748375.1 Cytophagales bacterium | reverse complement strand
CACCTACAACGAAGCACATGGTATTTGCATAGCTATAACGGACAAAGGGCAAGGCATGAGCAAAGAGGCACAAGGCAAAGTGTTTGATAAGTTTTACCGCGTTTCAACAGGCAACGTTCATAATGTAAAAGGTTTTGGCTTAGGCTTAAGCTATGTGCGCACGATTAGCACCGCACATCATGGGCGCGTAAGTGTGCAAAGTGAGGTAGGCAAGGGCAGTACTTTTACGGTATTTTTGCCTTTTGAACAAGTTTAACGGCATTTTTTGCTTATAGCCGTTCGAATTTATAGCCCTGCTTGCCTGCCCACTCCAAATAACGAGGAAGTACATAGCGCAAATTGCGCGAGGCTTTTAAGCTATCATGAAAAACAATAATAGAACCTTCGCGGGTATGTTTTTGGGTTTTTTGCAGGCAAGCTTCAGGAGTGAGTTTGGCATCAAAGTCGTAGGTCAGCACATCCCACATAACGATTTTATAGCGGTCTTGGATATTTTTGAGTTGCGTCTGTTTAATTTTTCCATACGGAGGGCGAAACAAACGGCTATCAGCGGGCAGGCAAGCCTCACAATCGCTGATGTTTGCCAAATAGCTTGCGTCTTCAGTGCGCCAACCGTTCAAATGATTGAAAGTGTGATTGCCAACCGTATGCCCTTGCTTATCGAGCATTTCAAAAATATCAGGATGTTTGCGAATATTATCGCCCACACAAAAAAAAGTAGCTTTTGCCTGAAATTCGGCTAAGGTATCCAAGACAAAAGGCGTAATTTCAGGGATAGGCCCATCATCAAAAGTTAAAAACAACGTTTGAGAGGTGTTTTTCACGCGCCATGTATATTGTGGTTGCAATGCCTGTAGCCAACGTGGGGTATAAAAGAAACGCATGGAAAGTTTATTTTTGTTTTTTACTGAACATTCAAGTAACTTGCACACAAAATTAACAAAAAAATGAATATTTCTGTTATTATACCTCTAAAAGACGAGGAAGAATCCTTGCCCGAACTTTGCGGTTGGATTGCAAAAGTTATGGAAACCGAAAAATTTACGTATGAGATTTTATTGATTGATGACGGTAGCAAAGACGAGTCATGGGCTGTTATACAACAATTAGCGACTGATAATCAGGCTATTAAAGGAATTTCGTTGAATAGAAACTATGGCAAATCTGCCGCACTCAATATAGGCTTTCAACACGCACAAGGCGCAGTAGTGATTACTATGGACGCAGATTTGCAAGACTCACCTGACGAAATCCCTGACCTATACCGCCTTATAGCGATTGAAAAATATGACCTCATATCGGGCTGGAAAAAGGAACGCCATGACCCCATCATGAAAACCATTCCTACCAAATTATTTAATTATATTACCCGTCTTTTTTCGGGCATTCGCTTGCATGATTTTAATTGTGGTTTGAAAGCGTACCGCCTGAAAGTAGTCAAAAGTATAGAAGTTTATGGCGAAATGCACCGCTACATACCCGTTATAGCAAAATGGGCGGGCTTTGCACGCATTGGTGAAAAGGTGGTAAAGCATCAAGCCCGCAAATATGGCAAGACTAAATTTGGACTAGAACGATTCTTATATGGCTTTTTAGATTTATTGTCGATAACCTTTGTAACACGCTTTCGAAAACGCCCCATGCACTTTTTTGGTTCGCTGGGCATCTTATTCTTTTTTGTGGGTTTTGGACTTACGAGTTGGTTGATTTATGATAAAATGTCAAACTTATATCACAATATTAAAGGGCGCGAAATAACCGCACAACCCTTATTTTATTTGGCATTGGTGGCGATGCTCATGGGTTCACAGTTTTTCTTATCAGGCTTCTTGGGCGAAATGATGACTACCAACGCGCATAAAGCCAATGAATATGTCATAGCAGATAAAGTAAATCTATAAAAAGTTTTTTCTTAAAGCTATATGCACATTTCCATAGCCTTATTTGTTTTCTTTCTTGCCTGCGCCCTTTTGTATGGTGCATATCGACACAGTGCTAATCGTATATTTTTCTTGCCTGCCCTTGCCTGCAAACTATTAGCAGGGTTGGCGTATGGTTGGTTGTATGTAGTTTATTATGCAGAAACAGGCGACTCGTTCAATTATTTTCATGACGCAGGCAAGTTGTACGCAGTGGGCAGGCAAGACACAACAGCTTATTGGCAGATAATCTTTTGGAATAGCTACACCCCTATTTGGGAAACTACGCTATCCTTGTGGCAAGAGCCACGTGCTTTCTGGTTTGTGAAATTGGTTAGTTTGTTCATGTGGATAGCAGGCGAAAACTATTGGCTGATAGCCTGTTGGTTTTCGCTCATCAGTTTTTTGGGTAGTTGGGTATTAGTCGAAGCTTTAGGCAAATGCTTTCCTACGAAACGTTTAGAAGCCATAGCAGCTTTTTTATTCTTTCCTTCCGTTTTATTTTTTAGTTCAGGACTCACTAAAGAGAGCCTTTCTATAGCTTTTTTGGGTTTTGCAACTGCTCTCCTACTGCGTTTTTGTTATGCCCCAATTCCTCGGATAGCTTACAAAATAGCCTGCTTGCCTGCCATTTTAGTTTGTGCTTGGGGTTTGTGGCAATTAAAATTTTATTATTTAGCGTTGTGGAGCGGTTCGGTCGCTACATTTGCTATTACTTTTTGGCTTTCACAATGGCTAAAACCAAGTTACAAAGGTGAGATTGCGTTATTTATTTTGGTGGCTTGTACAGGCTTCTTTTGCGCTTCATGGCTGTTCAATTTTGATGAATTAGTGCTTATGATAGTCTTAAATCACAATACTACTTACATACATTCGCACCCTACCGATTTGGTACACTACAGTATTTATGGTGGACAAGGCTATATTTCCCTGAACGCTTCTTGGCAGAGCTTGCTTTATAATGCACCACTTGCTATTGAGGCAGGCTTATTTCGCCCTTATATTTGGGAGGCAAGCGATAAACTAAAGCTCATCATGGGTTTAGAAAACTTGATAGTGCTTGTGGGTGCTGTATGGGCGGTTCTCATATTGTGGCGTAGGCAAGTATATGTGCCTAATACTTTTACGCGGTTGTTTATTTGCGCGGGAGTGTTATATGTGTGTGGATTATTGGTTATTATTGCACTTGCTTCCCCGAATATGGGCGCGTTAGTACGTTATAAAGTAGTTGTGAGTAGTTGGATAGTTTTTGGTATCCTACTTATTATAAAAAAAGGGGCGGTTTCTTCTTAAATAGCAAATTAGCTATTTTTACTTTAGGAAAAAAAAGAATCAG
>JAYTNK010000581.1:0-1612 GCA_043748375.1 Cytophagales bacterium | reverse complement strand
CATAACTTCGCGTATCGCAACTTCGGCTTTGCTTTGTGCAAACAGCTTGCCTGCCAAAGACATAAAAAATAAAAAAAACAATAGGTTGCGCATGGTTATATTAAATATTTTACGATAACATTTTAATTGCCTTTTGCAAGGCTTTTGCGAAGATATCAATTTCTTGTTTGGTGTTGTAGAGCGCAAACGAGGCGCGAACAGTACCCGTTATACCAAGTCGATTCATAAGCGGTTGGGCGCAATGATGTCCTGTGCGGACTGCTATACCCTGCATATCTAAAAGTGTACCTATATCACCATGATGTACGCCCTCTACCAGAAAAGAAACTACACTCATTTTTTTTGCAGCAGTGCCTATCAAACGTAAGCCTGCAATACCTTTTATGGATTCGGTGGCATATTGCAATAAATCCTGCTCATGTTCGGCTATAGCGAGCTTATCAAAACTAGATAAATAATCAAGTGCTGCTTTGAAAGCTATCACATCGGCAATATTGGGCGTACCCGCCTCAAACTTAAACGGCAAGTCGTTGTAAGTGCTGCCTTCAAATGAAACATCTTTTATCATTTCCCCACCACCATGATAAGGTGGCATAGCCTCTAAAATTGCTTCTTTGCCATACAAAGCACCTATACCTGTAGGGGCATACACTTTGTGTCCCGAAAAAGCAAAGAAATCGCAATCCAATTCCTGCACATCTATAGGCAGGTGAACAGCCGATTGTGCGCCATCTACGAATACTTTTGCGCCAACTGCATGGGCTTGAGCTATAATTTCGGCTACAGGATTGATAGTGCCAAGTGCGTTTGAAGCATGGACAATAGAAACAAATTTGGTGCGTGGAGAAAGTAGTTTGGTAAATTCCTCCATCATCAATTCACCGCTATCTGTTATAGGAATTACTTGTATTTTCGCTCCTTTTTCTTGCGCTATGAGTTGCCAAGGAACAATATTGGAGTGGTGTTCCATAGCAGAGATAATAATTTCATCGCCTGTTGTTAGGTTTTGCCTACCCCACGCACTTGCTACCAAATTGATAGACTCTGTAACTCCACGTGTAAAAATTATTTCGCGTTCGCTACGGGCATTCAAAAACACCCTGATAGTTTCGCGTGTTGCCTCATATTCGCCTGTAGCTTTTGCGGCAAGAAAGTGCGCTCCACGATGTATATTAGCGTTAGAATGTTGATAGTAGTTCGATAAGCTATCTATTACCGTTTGAGGCTTTTGTGAGGTGGCAGCATTATCCAAGTATATCAAGGGTTTGCCATGCACTACTTCTTGTAAAATAGGAAAGTCAGCGCGTATTTGAGAAAGGTTAAGAAGCATCAGAAAGATTTTAAGAGGAAGGTATTAAATAAATAAGCAATTTTATATCTATAAAATATTGATTATCAATATTTTCTAATAGTAGCAACAAGTGTAAAACTACCTTGAGATAATAGATTCAAAACAAATAAAGGAGGCAATAAGTTTGCTTAACGCTATTTAATTTTTGCACGTTTTCTTTTTGAGTAGCAAATGTTTTGTTTTTTGTAAGTTGCCTCTGCTATTCAAAAAGAAAATGTGCTAATTTTTATCCTACTGTATTATTTTTAGTGATAAAGAGGG
>JAYTNK010000580.1:0-4131 GCA_043748375.1 Cytophagales bacterium | reverse complement strand
CCAATGCACGTGGTTTTTAAGTTTTTATAAAATAATTATTAAACAACTATGAAACTGTAAGGAATGGTAATTAAATAAGTTAAGCTTTTAAGATTAGTGGTTCTTCAAAAGTTATTACGGAAACTTGCCTGCCCCACGATTAAAATCGTGGATACAATGAGCATCCGCAATAACTTTCGAAGAACCAGAATTTATCTTTTGAAAGTAAGCATAGGGACTTTCGAGTCAAAAGAATATTCTGCTGCTTTGCTTGATACAAATATCTTTTGGAAAAATGTCCTGTTTTGTTCCGTAAACATCACCAACATCGAAGCACCTGACTTCTCAACCGCCGCTTGGATATTGACAACCAATGATTTTACATAATCAGTATTTTCTAAATGCACTTCTACCTTATAATCCAAAAACTGCGCAATGGTGGCTTGCACCGCTTCGGACTCAAGCGATTCAGCGATAGTATTAAAATGCAATAGTTCTACTTTCGCGGCTAATGGCTTCGCAAAATCTACAACTTTATTCAACTCTGCCTCAAGGTGTTTTAAGTCAGAGGCATATAAAATGTGCGACACAGGGCTTTGGCTTTGATAGTGATGTGGCACAGTAATTACAGGTACTTCTGCATTTTTTATAAGCATAGAAGTATTGTTACCTACAATTTTTTTCACAAACCCCGCACCTCTCGTACTAATACAAATATAATCGAAGGTGTTTTTAAGCGCGTATTGACTGACTGCCGTTCCTGTAGAAGCATTGTCTTCGACAAGATATTGCGAATTTTCAAGCTGTATGCCTGCGTTTTTATAAAAATCACTTACAAAATCAACTAATTCAGTATGTGCCTTTTCTATTTCTGCGTCTTTATGCATTTGAAAAGTGGCATCATCCCAAGAAGTCGGGCGCAAAATATGCAAAATATGACAGAAAGTTAGCTCGGCAGGCATTTGAGTTGCCAACTGTGCGGCAAAAAGCAAACCTGAAGTTGAATTTGGAGAAAAGTCAGTAGTTACTAATATTTTTTTCATAGGTACAAATATAGTCTATATGTTAATAAATTTAATTGTTTTTTCTAAATATATTATTTAGTTTTTTTTATGAAACATAAACACAGAAAAAACAGCTTTTATGGGCTTTTACGAAAAATAAAATTAGCCTTTATTAAAATTTACCGCGCTCAAGGTAGTTCTCACGAAATCGCGTTGGGAGCGGCTATAGGCGCGTTTTGGGGTGTATTTCCTACTTTTGGGTTGAGTACGCCCCTTATTTTTATTCTTTATCGCTTCATACGTTTCAATATAGTAACTGCCTTTGCAGGTGCCTTGGTTTCGAACCCATTTACGAGTCCCTTTTTATTATTTTTTAGTTATCAAATAGGCGCGTTATTTGTGGCTGTCCCTCAAAATATCCGTTTAGCAGATTGGGCAAAACACTTAAACGAATTTGGCATGGTCATGTTATTAGGTTCTACTATTCTAAGTACTTGTGTGGCATTTTTAGTGTATGCGCTCACTTTTTATATTATGAATCGTTCTCACAAAGTTAATTCATAATTTTCAATTCTCTATACCTTTACCATTTATCAGGGAACAGAGAACAGGGAACAGTTAGCAGTTAGCAGTTAGCAGGGAACAAGGAACAGGGAACATTTATCAAAGAACATCTATAATATACGCTGATAAATGTTCCCTGCTAACTGTTCCCTGTTCTCTGTTCCCTGTTCCCTGTTCCCTGCTAACTGTTTCCTGCTCACTGTTCCCTGTTCCCTGTTCCCTGCTAACTGTTCCCTGCTAACTGCTAACTGTTTACTGTATTACTACTTTCGTTATTTTTGCCTTGCCTGCCACTGTAGTATGCAAGAAGTAGATACCCGCAGGCAAGTTAGTTTTCGCTTCGGTTTTTGTACCACGCCATACTTCTGCACCTTGTGCGTTGAGGAGACGGGCAGGCAAGTCGAGTTTGTCCTTGCCTACGTTTATGGTAAACACACCGTTATTGGGGTTAGGATAAACAATAACCTTGCCTGCCATACCTTCTACAAAGACGATAGGCGAGTACGAAAACTTACCATCAAAATCCATTTGCTTCAGTCTATAATATGAATCCGAAGGATTGCTGACTGCTAACTGATAACTGCTTACTGCGGTACTGTTGCCTTTGCCTTCTACAAAATCAATGTTTTTAAATGTTTGTGCATTATCGGAAACTTGTATTTCAAAACCTTTATTGCCTACTTCAGAGGCTGTTGTCCAAGTGAGTTTCACTGCTTCAGTTCTTTCGCCTGCCTGTTCTATTCTTTCTCCTTCAAACTTTACCAACGTGATAGGCAAGGGTGCAGGCGCACCACTCATAGTCCAGTCAGAGAAGCCATCAATGTTTTGCATCTCTATAGTGCCTGCTGTAAATACTACAGTAGTGCCATTGTGTTGAAAACTTTTCCAACCGTCTGTGCTTCTCCAACGCGACATATACATATCACTTGCCATGCCAACAGTAATACCATTTAGTTCGCTTGAGGCATAGCTTAGTTTGATGTTTGTACCTCCAACTCCATCAATCGCACCTGTGATGCTATAAATACGCTTAATACCTTTTGAAAAACCTGTACCTGCGCCACTTGTAGCCCCATAATGATACCTGCGTACTTGTGTGATAGCAGTAGGCACGCCTTCTATCTCTAAGCCTATACCTGCTACACTTGTGTAAGCATTATCGACAAAAGTAGGAATAGCAACTCCACTAACTTCTATGTAACCGCCTTTGTTGGTGTAACTTGTAGCGGTGGCATCATAGACTACACTATTGGTAGCTAAGTTCTCGGCTAATAAACCTATCAAAAGGACGTTATTGCCATTCAGGTTGAGCTTGCCTGCCCCACTGATAGTAAGTGTGCCTATCACAGACATACCTTGATTGCCTAAACTTAGGTCATTAGTTCTATCAATAGTAAAACTTCCTATATCAAATGGCGTATTGCTAAACGTGCTATTAGGCAACGTAAACGCCGCGCCTGTACCTGTAAAGCTCAAATTAGTATCTCCACTTGAGACGATAACGCCTGCAGTACGCACTATGGGCGTTGCGCCACTAAACGTAATAAAATCTCCCAAAGCACCTGAAAAGTCAGCCAAACCAGCCGTAAGTGTAAGCGTGCCTGTAATCGTGTAAGGAGGAGCATCAAGGATTACTGAAGGTGTAGTACCATCTGTGTTATTGATTTCTAAGTTTCTGATAGTAACACCAGCAGGCAAGTTAGCTATTTGGAATGTATTGGTGGCATTAAAAGTATAATCCGCATCATTTGCCCAGCTTGTAACGGCTGTAATGTTCCCACCTGTAACGCCATTGGCATTGTTAGTAATGAACTTGCCTCCCGAAGCAAGCGCAAATGTACCCGCTCCATCTATTATGCCTGTGCCTTGTATATCTATATTGCCATTTACAAGCAAGTCTTGTGCTTCTGTGCCATCAGCCAATGTAAGGGTAAAGCCTGTACTGACTCTTAATGTACCACCTACGGCTACTGTGAGTTGGTCAAGCGTGATAGAAGTACCTACAGTAGCAGTATGTCCATTGCGGATAGTGATAGCCAATGTATTAGCAGTAGCATCAGGGGCAGAGGCAGCAGCAGACCAAGTAGTACCATCAGGCGAGCTTTCCCAGTTGGTAGCTGAGGCAAATGTTACAGCCCCTGCGGTGTGATATTGAAGTGCTGGAATAAACGTACCACTTGTCATTACACGATTGCCTGTGCCAGATTGTGCTACTGCTACAAATATACCATTGGCATACGTTATACCAACCCAATCATTATCTGCGGCAGAGGTGCGAATAGTCCAAGTAATGCCATCAGGACTTGTCATCACACGATTGCCTGTGCCACTGAGAGCTACGGCTACAAACAAACTATTGCCATACGTTATACTACTCCATGCATTATTTGCAGCAGAAGTGCGAATAGTCCAAGTAATGCCATCAGGACTTGTCATGACAAGGTTGCCTGTGCCAGTATTTGCCACTGCTACAAATAAGCTGTTGCCATACGTTACTGCTATCCAATCATTATCTGCGGCAGAGGTGCGAATAGTCCAAGTAATGCCATCAGGACTTGTCATCACACGATTGCCTGTGCCACTG
>JAYTNK010000579.1:0-2076 GCA_043748375.1 Cytophagales bacterium | reverse complement strand
ACAAAAGCAATACGAAAAAGGGCGCGTTTATTATGAAAAAAGTTGTGAACTTGCCTCCCAAGTGCAAGATTGGTTAATACTTACAAACAGTTTGCAGTATTTGGCAGATAATTATAGCCAAGAAAACCTTTATGAAAAAGTCGCAGAATACACACTCCAAAGCCTCCAATTAGCACAAAAATACGCGCTAACGGCAGAAGAAAAAAAAGCCAATGCCTTGCTTGCCTCTGTATATAGCAGGCAAGGTAGATTCGAAGAAGCGTACAAATATGAGAGAAGGCACAACGTGCTGAAAGACACTATCCTCAATCGTGAAAAAAGACAACAAATAAAAGAACTACTTATTCAGTTTGAAACAGAGAAAAAAACACAGCAAATCCAACTTTTGGAAAAAGACCAACTGGTAAAAGAATATGCGATTTATATGTTGGCATTTGTGATATGCTTGCTTATGATAGCTGCCCTCTATAGATACCAACTACAAAAGAAGCTCCACAAAGAACAACAAACGGCAACAGAAGCTAAACTCGCTTTGCAAGAAACCAAAATTATCTTGCAAGAAACGCAAAGTAAAATGGAGCAGGAAAGATATGAAGAACAAATAGCCCACCAAGAGCGTGAATTGTCAAGCAATACTTTGCACCTTTTCCAAAAAAATGAAATGCTCAATACTTTGCAGGAAAAACTCGACGAACTTGACCCCGAAGTGAAAGCCCAAGTAAAGTCTTTGCTACAAGATGTGCGCAATACAATTGATTTGGATAAGGATTGGGAGAATTTTCAACGGCACTTTGTAGAAGTCCACCCCAAGTTTTTTGATAAATTATTAGCAGACTTTCCTGCCTTGTCCCAAACAGAACTCAAGCTATTGGCATATATTCGTATGAAGCTATCCAACAAAGAAGTGGCTTCACTCATGAATATTGCGACCAAAAGTGTAGAAATGTCGCGCTATAGGCTGAAGAAAAAATTTGGTTTAGGCAATGAAGATAATTTACATAGGTGGTTGGAAAGTTATTAAAATATAATTTTTCCAAGCTAAAAATATAAATATTTTAATGTGAGGGTATTGTGAGGGGTGTGTTTTTGGGTGCATTATGTTGCTCTGCATACGATTGAGTCATAACGAAAAATAAATTTAATTTTAGTAAACGCTACTTATTGTATAAACAAAGTGTGTTTTCGTATGACTATTTAAATAAAAAATATAAACTTTCAAATGTGAGTGCATTTGTAGGGGTGTGTTTTTTGGTTTTAGAGGGATTTCGAGTTTTATTTGTGCAATCAAAACAACAAAAATCTTCTCATCATGGAAACAAATACAAAACAACCCCAACCCACCTTTTCTCCTCTTGGGTTGAGGGCTTCTACATGGCTCGCCTACGGCTTGAGCCTACTCCTCACCCTTGCCTGCCTGATGAGTGCGAAGGCGCAAACCTTTTATGGACTGACCATAAGCGGAGGGGCAGACGGCATAGGGACTGTTATTAAGTACGATAACAACACCAATACCCTTACTGCCCAACCTTCCTTACGTATAATTACTCCAGGGGGTTATCCGCAATACACATCAGTTTTAGCCTACGCAGGCAAGTTTTATGGTATGACAAGCTCAGGCGGGGCAAACAGTGCAGGCGTACTCTTTGAGTATGACCCCGCAGGAGCAGGCACTTACACAGCAAAGCATAATTTTAATAGCACAAATGGTAGCAATCCGCAAGGTAGCCTAATAGAGTCGGGAGGCAAGTTCTATGGTATGACAATCTCAGGCGGGGCAAACGGTGCAGGCGTACTCTTTGAGTATAACCCAGCAGGCGCAAGCACTTATACAATAAAGCATAATTTTGATGACACAAATGGCGGTTATCCGTATGGTAGCCTGATAGAATCAGGAGGCAAGTTCTATGGTATGACAAACCAAGGCGGGGCAAACACTGCAGGAGTACTCTTTGAATATGACCCCGCAGGGGCAGGCACTTATACAGTAAAGTTTGACTTTGGCGGTGCGAATGGCGGTTATCCGTATGGTAGCCTGATAGAATCAGGAGGCAAGTTCTATGGTATGACAAACACAGG
>JAYTNK010000578.1:0-3093 GCA_043748375.1 Cytophagales bacterium | reverse complement strand
TGGTATCTACTACTTAAAAAAATGCGCAATCTCTTCTGAGTCGTTTTTATTGGCTTGCTTCTAGTTTTTAGCCGCTTTGCCTTCTGCTAATCGATTATTATCTTTGTCTGTTTAAGTCCAATGGGGTATCAGGAGGGTGATTTTGTCTTTGGAAATTCAATATTATATATTTCTCCAATTTCCTCCTACCATCTTATTTAGTGGACACATTGTTATCATTAAACATTAAAAACAAAAAGCCCACAAAAGTATAGCCTTTGTGGGAATGGCAAGAATAGGCTGAAATTGCTTATAGGGCTTCTTCGTCGCGCAAATGTTGGATATAAGAAGCGCGTTGTTTTGTTGTGCGAAGTCCAATACATTTCTTCTCGAAATACGTACGGCGGCGCAGTTCTTTCAACACACCTGTTTTTTCGAATTTCTTTTTGAAGCGTTTAAGAGCCTTGTCAATGGGTTCGTTGTCTTTGATTTGTATGATAAGCATGGTACGTAGAGGGTGTTTGAAATAATGGGTAAATTAAATATAGGGTGCAAAGATAGTATTTTTTTATTATTAGTGAAAGCTTTTTAAAAAACTTTTGTTTACTTTGCACTTAAATTTTTTCCACTTCGCCCCATTCCTTCACAAGGTTGCCCATGAGAACTTACATTGACCTCATAGAACAAACGTTTGACTTTCCTACCAAGGAGTTTAAGGTCTCAAAAAACACGCTTCAATTCAATGGTGTCCACCTCATGGACATTATTAAGAAATACGGTACACCCTTGAAAATAACTTACCTACCCAAGATAGGCGAGCATATTCATTATGCAAAAGAGATTTTTGGTAAGGCAATGAAAAAATTCAAGTATAAAGGTGATTACATCTATTGCTATTGCACCAAGTCTTCCCATTTCCGCTTTGTACTAGAAGAAGTACTAAAGCATGACACGCACTTAGAAACATCTTCTGCTTTCGATATTCCCATTATTCGTAAATTGCATCAGGCAGGCAAGTTTGATAAAGACCGACTTATTATTTGTAACGGCTTCAAACGCCCTGTTTACTTGCAAAATATCCGCGAATTGCTGGCTGACGGCTTCAATTGTATCCCTATCTTGGATAATCTAAAGGAAATAGAGGCTTACGAAGGTTTGAAAGTACCAATTATCAATGTAGGAATTCGCATAGCCTCTGACGAAGAGCCAAATTTTGCGTTTTATACCTCGCGGCTTGGTATCCGATACAGCGATGTAAACGACCTTTACAACAGCAAAATCAAAGATAATGAGCAGTTCAAATTAAAAATGCTTCATTTCTTCATCAATACAGGCATCAAAGACAGCGCGTATTACTGGAGCGAATTGAGCCGTTTCATGTACAAGTATTGCGAGTTAAAGAAAATCTGCCCTGAATTAGATACAGTCGATATTGGTGGCGGCTTCCCTATTCAAACCTCTCTTACATTTGAGTTTGATTATCAATACATGGCAGAGCAAATTGTAGAAAATATACAATGGATTTGCAACAAAAACAATGTGCCTGTTCCGCATATTGTTACAGAGTTTGGCAGTTATACGGTAGGCGAGTCGGGGGCTATTATCTACTCCATCATAGACCAAAAACTCCAAAATGATAAGGAGTTATGGTATATGATTGATGGCTCATTCATCACCCAACTACCTGACGTATGGGGTATGAACCAAAAGTACATCATGATGGCTATCAATAATTGGAATGACCCCTACCACAAAGTGAAATTAGGCGGATTGACTTGTGATTCTATGGATTATTATAATTCGGAAGCACACGTTTCTGAAGTTTTCTTGCCTATTATGGAGGAGAATGAGAAGCAATATATTGGCTTTTTTCACACAGGAGCCTATCAAGAATCACTTGGCGGTTACGGAGGTATTCAGCATTGCCTTATCCCTGCGCCACGCCATGTGATTATCGACCGTAATAAAGATGACAAAATAGTGAGTTCTCTTTTTGCTGATGAACAACAAAATGAGTCGATGTTAAAAATATTAGGCTACTAATATTAAACTTCTTGCGAAAGTGCTTGAAAAAAAACTATCCCCTATTTGGTGTCCACACCAAATAGGGGATAGGGGCGTAAAATGAGAGGCGGAAAATTTATTACGTGCATATAGTTTTTTTACACTTGTTAGGCGTGTGTGCTAACAAGTGTAAAATTAAGAAACTAAGGCATTATTTGTAAAAACACAAAAATTGCTTGTTTTTAAGGTTGTTTTTTGGTTTTTGCGGAGGCAAAACTGTAGCAACAAGCTTCAACGGCAGGTTAGAAGCCCACAGCTACAGACCTCCACAAAAAATGTCAGGCAAGCAAAAATTAGCGTAGATGCTTAATTTGTCCCCATAGCCCCTCGTAATTGCCCAATAAGCCCTGTCCATAACGCAACAAGGTCTTTTGGTTCGGTCATTTCGGAGTAGTCGGTTATACGCAAGAATGTGCCGTTTGTAAGTTCGCTTTGTTGGATTTTGAACTCTATGTAAGGCGGGTCCACAAGGTTTTCCCCCTCATTGCCAAGAAATTCGTATTTTACGCATTTATTTTGGCGGTTCACAACCATACGCGCCAAATGATCGCTATTGTCCCAAATAAAGTTAAATACCTTTTCGGTATCTAAACTCACCTTATCGGCAAACCATTCTGCCAAACTTGCAGGGTTCTGAAGATAAGGGAATAAGATGCGTGGCGAGCTGTTTATTTCAAACTCCTCCATATATTTATATTTTTGCATGGTATTATGCTATTTAAAATAATTAACAATATTTTTTTTCTGTAATTTAGCTATTTTTTTTGCATATTAAATTTTTTTTTATAATTTTGCAAATCAAATAGAAAAAAACTCAATACGGCGCGGTAGCTCAGGTGGTTAGAGCGTTGGATTCATAACCCAAAGGTCGAGAGTTCAACTCTCTCCCGCGCTACTATAAATCCTTCAAAAGCATTCGCTTTGAAGGATTTTTTTTTTTCTGTAATACACATAGGGGTTGTTTAGTTGAACTGTATCTGTTGTTAAAAAACGTCTTTTGGGTTGTAATTTCGTTAGATTTTTCGTTGTAGCGACCTGCTACGACTGCAA
>JAYTNK010000577.1:0-1578 GCA_043748375.1 Cytophagales bacterium | reverse complement strand
CCCTGAAAAAAGCGCGAAAGTTTTGCAATCATCTAAGCCACGTATAATCGTTCCGCTTACATCACTTGTGCCTGCTTTTCCTTGATACACTTGTCCTGCTTGTAGCGTGATGGTTAAGTTTGTACCATCGGGACGCTCTATTTTGATAGGTGTATTGTTTTGGGGGCATACTATCAAATACTCCGACTCTAAATCTGAAGCGGTAGGCGAGTAGGCGCTTACTACGTATGTAGGCTTGGGGTGAAGTGTCCCTATGGGCAATACCACGCTGGCATCTGTGCTATATTGCAAGTTATTGATAGCAAAAACTGAAATGGTATCGCTTGCTACAATCTTCAGTCCTTTGTCTTGTGTGCCTGAACCTGCAATATGCAAAGAAGAAGGCATATTGACCGTAACAGAGCCAAACGCTGGAATGGTAAAGTTTTGGTTGTAGCCTGTCAAAGGCGCAGAGATAGTGCCTGTTACCGCTTTTTTGGAGGTAATATACAACCGCATAAATTCTGGCGGGTTGAAGTTCTCCATAAATCCAAACCAAAACACCTTGCCTTCGGTGGTGATTTGAGCAAAAGCAGGACTCGCAAAACAAGCAAGTAATAACAACATGAATAGTTTTTGATAATACATAAAGGTGTTTTTTGAGGATGAAAGTAGCGGATAATTTGGAAAAATACTATATTTTAAAGGTTATTTCTTCTCGTAATACTTGTAAACAGCCATAAAGATAGGTAAGATAGCGAGAAATAAAACAGCGTTGTTATTTGAAAGTACTCCGATATAAAATGAAACGATGGACATTATAAAAAGAACAATGAATTCCAGCCATCTCGCCCAACAAGGACCCGTATCAATGCTTAACTCCGTATAACCTGCCTTAAGGCTCATGTCCAGATTTAATTGCAAACGCTTGGTTATTTTATGGGTATTTTTATAGGTATTCATTACATTTTGTATATCATGTTGGGCAATTGCGAGGTTGTTTTGGGCAGTTTGTTGGTGGTAGGTGCGCTTGAGTTCTTCTTCTGCCAAATATAGTTCTAATTCGGCTTTAAAGAGGCTTTTTAAGGGAGGGAGCTTGTTTTTTGTAAATATTCCTTGTAAAATATTGTCATACTCACGTATTTTGCGTGGGGTAATATCTACTTCAAATTTCTCATTCTCATTTTTAGTTGGATATGCTATATAAAATGTCCATTCGAAGTAAGGCAAAAAATAGGTTGCTTTTTCTAGGTGTCGCCCAGCTTTTTCTAAATTGTTCCAAATAAAACGAATATCTTCCCAATAATGGGCGTATAAACTTTCCAGTTTTTGCAGGAATAAGTATTTTTCTACCGTAAATATCTCTTCCAAGTAATCAGCGTCTTTATAATGCCCAAATCTCATGGTAAGCTGACGAAAAGATAAGGCGTTTATTTCTTTTATATAAGTTATAAATAATTTTAAAAATGTTTCGTTTGTAGAAATGTGTTGGTTATTGGGGTATTTTTGCTCAAATAAGTGCCATATCTCGAATTGGATAAGGGCTAAATTTTGTGTATTGTCTAAGAAAGGCGGTAAGGTAGCCAATATCCCTTTTTT
>JAYTNK010000576.1:0-3987 GCA_043748375.1 Cytophagales bacterium | reverse complement strand
GCGGGATAAGTTTTATGCCATTGCGCGTGCACATAAGTTATTAGCCTGTACACCCAGAAGTGCCCAACGCACTACCTATCCTGTTCGTTTTAGCCAATCTCAAAACTTATTGGTAGGCAAGCGGTTTAAGGAATTAAACCACGTTTGGGTTACAGATATTACCTACTTTCGAGTAGGCAATAAGTTTTATTATCTCTCCTTTATCATGGATTTGTATTCTCGTAAGATCGTTGCTTATACTGCCGCACCTACCCTACAAGCCGCGCATAGTTTGGAAGTCTTGCAACAAGCCATTTTGCAAAGGGACATTCAACCTCAAAATAAGCTTATCCATCATTCAGATAAGGGAACGCAATATTTTTGTAACGCCTATATCGAACTGTTAAATCAGTATAACATCCATAGAAGTGCTTCTAATACTGTTTTAGAAAATGCACACGCAGAGCGACTCAATGGTATTATTAAAAATGAGTACTTACAACATTTTCAAATTACCTCTTTTGAAACCCTGCAAATCGCACTCAAAAAAACAGTTAAACGCTACAATGAAGAACGCCCACATGATAGTTTGGCAGGATTAAGTCCTGTTCAATTCGAAACCCGCCTGCCCGAAATCCCTATCCAAGATAGGTACACCTTAAGACATTACCCAAATAAAACTTTTTCAAGATGACAGTTTGCAAAAAAGGTAAACGTATTTTAGGATGGGACAGTTTGGCATTGCCCAAAATTGGTTAGAAAAGTACCAAGTCTTCCCTTTACAAGGTTTTGATTTGGTCAATATTGAAACCGAAAACCGCAAGTGTACATTCACCTTTACTGAAGAGCTTGCTTTTGCCTACAAGGTAGGCAAGGACTGTGTAAAGAAATATCAGCCCCAAACCCAAAATCCAGCGTTCAAATGGGGATGGATAGGCAAATTGACCCAATCCAAGGTGTTTTGGGGTTTATCGCAACTCCCTGAAACGTGTACCCAAATTGTGATCGTAGAGGGTTTGAAAGATGCCTTAGCCCTGAATGTCCATTTTAATGCCTATGGTATTTATGCTGTAGGTTTGGATAGTGCCGCCCAAAATATCCATGCCCAACATTTGGCAGTACTGAAAGGCAAGGTCGCCCACCCAGACGCTATTTTCTTATGCCTTGACAATGACCAAACAGGCAAGAAAGAAAACAAAACCAAAGCTGAAAAACACGGGCTTGCCTATTTGCCCTACTTAGCCGATTTCAAAGGGGCAAAAGACATGGCAGACCTTTGTAGCCACTTTGACAAATATGACAAGGCGACTATAACCGAATGGCTGACTAATCCCAACCATAGGGAATACCCCTCCTCCTATGAAACCCCAATTATCCAAAGTAACCTTACAGAGGGCTTTGAAAATAGCGAGGATGTTAATCCTACTACAGATATTGCGGGCAGACTACCCAAAAATAGGCAAGAAAAAATCCATATCCTGCATCAATATTATATGCGGATAGGCGACCAATATTATGAAAAATATGATTTCCCTACAGATGCTATGGGGAATACCATACAAATCTATAGTAGTCGTAAAAAGGAAACCATTACAGACGATTTCAGCAAAGCCTTGCTCAAAGAAATTCCTAAATACAAAGATTTTTGTAATATTCCCAGCCACACCCGTTACCAAAGAGAGTTTGGAAATTGCTATAACAAATATGAGCCTTTACCCTACAAACCTGAAAAAGGGGCTACGCCTACCAAAACCATCGCCTTTTTACAAAGGATTTTTGGCAAACAATACCGCGTGTATCTTAAATACTTCCAACTCATGTACAACAATCCCTACCAACTCTTGCCTGCCGTTGTGCTGATATCGCCTGAAAGAGGGACAGGTAAAACTACGTATGCCAATTGGATAGAAGCTATTTTTGCTAAAAATACCGCTAAGGTCAATAGCCGCCTATTAGAAAGTAAGTTTAATGCGGAGTTTTTGGAAAAGGGGCAAATCATTGTCGAGGAAGCCAAAATAAACAATACAGTTACCATAGAAATCCTCAAAAGTCTTATCACAGAGAAAGGACAAATCTTTACAGAAAAGAAAAATAAAGACATGAAGAAAAGTAATTTCTTTGCTAAATTTACTTTTTGCACCAACCATTTTGATTTTATCAAAATAGAGGCAGGGGAAGATAGGTTTTGGGTAAGAAAACTTACCCCACTTACTCAAGTAATACCTAATCTTGATGAGGATTTAGTAGCGGAAATACCTGCTTTTTTAGCGTATGTGTTGCCGTTAGATATACCCGAGCACACCCAAAAAAGCCGCTTCTACTTTGAATTATCAGCGTATGAAACCGAGTGGCTGCATGAGGTGATAGCCAAAACGCAAAGCCATGAACAACAAATTATACACGACTTTATAGGGATATATTCGAACAATACGAGGCATTAGCAGAACTTAGGTACTCGCCTACCGACTTGTACAAGTTACTACTGGAAAGAGGCATCAAAACCTTGGACAGCACCACAATTAAAAATGTATTGCAAAAGCAAATGAATATGCAGGTGCAAAATAAACAAACCTATATAGTGTACCAACCTTATGAAATATATGTGAATGAAGAAACGGGGGAGGCATCACAAACAGTGGTTCAAAATAAACGCATACAAGGCAGACCTTACCTCTTCCAAGCAGCCGCGTTTGTATCTAAAGAAGAAGCACAAAAGCGTCTCCAACAAATATAAAATAAAGCCCATTAAAAAATGCGCTTCCCTCTGTTTTAGACAAAAACAGAGGGAAGCGTGCCTGTTTTTGCCTAATGCTGTCTAAATTTAGCCCCTGTTGTCTAAGCAACATAGGCATAACAGCCTGCAAACGGTGTTTTTGGACAGTTTAGACAGTTTAGACAGCTTTTTACCTACCAAACCCCTATTTTATTTTTTTGACTTTCCCATAAACCTTCTTTTAGGTTAATTTTTAGGCTACGTATAGCAGGCAAAACAACTCGTTTTTAACAAAGTTAAACTTTAAATATAAAATAGACAGCTTTTTTTAAGGGGCAGCTTTGGCAGTCATTTTGGCAGTCAAAATAAGCCGTATAAAAAACCCGCCTCTACGTAAAGTAGAGGCGGTTTTTTGAGTTTTTTGTGGAGTCGGAGGGATTCGAACTTTACCACATAATGAACTCATAATAAGCCAGTTACAACTATAAAAGTTGTGAGGGGCAAGCAAAAAGGACAGCAAAAAAGAATATTGCCATCGCTTTGGCTATTTTGGTTGCCCTAATGCTTTGACAAATTCGATATAGTATCAAGCAGTTGCGACTCACGATTCATCAATTTCGTTTCACGGTCGAGCAGTTGTGTTTCGCGTTCGAGCAGTTGTAATTCCCGTTTACGATACAGTTGCAATTCTATTTCCAACATGGATAAAGACTTCACAGCTTGCACCTCGAGCCCCTCTAAGGGTATGGAAGTTCCATCTCGAAACATAGGACCTGTTCCTAAAATCAACCATTCCAAACAAACATGAGGATAAGTATCCGCCATTTTGGTCAAAAGGTCAAATGAGGGTTTATTGCGTTTGCCTCCATTGTACTTGCTTCCCTTTACGATATACGAAATAACCGTATTATCTACACCCAAATCATTGGCAAAGCGGTTATTATTCTTTCCAAGCGACTTTATGAGGTGTTCTATTCTATCCTGCACTTCAGGAATATAATCCGTTGTTATCATAGTCATTATTTTCAGTGTTTTTTAACTTTGCAAATATACTGAAAAATACCTTTAAAATCCAAAAAATATCTGTAATTTATTTTTTATACCTAAATAAAAATAAATTTAAAGGTATAATCTGGCATATTACGGGATATATTAGTATATTTGCAAAACAATATCTCACTAAACCTTTAAGAACATGACCAAAGGAGCAACGACCACAAGAAAACAACGTAAGCACCCTCAAAACACGATTGAAAATTCTAAAGCTATCGTTGAGAAAGCGGAAAACTATATTC
>JAYTNK010000575.1:0-4265 GCA_043748375.1 Cytophagales bacterium | reverse complement strand
AAACGAATGGCGGTTATATATTCGCGTATGCCTTTGTCGTACAGCAATCGCGCCACCATAAGGAACGTAAAGGTTTCGTTGCGAGTAAAGGGTGTGGGTTGGAATTTGTTCAATGGAACACCCGAACCAGGTACAAGGTCGGTTACTTTTTCTTTGATAAGTTTTTTATCTACAAAAAGTTGCAAGTCGTCCTCGTTTTGAAAAAATACGCGGTTTGGTAACAAAAAAGAGAGTTTATAGAGGCTACGTGCAATGCGTGCTGTAAAATTATCGTGTAAGAATACCGTTCCCAAACCACAAACATTGTTGATAATAAGTTTTCGCAAAGGAAAGGCGGCTAAAGTGCCATAAATATTGGGCTTTATAGTAAATTGTAAAACTACATCTGGCTTTGATTTTTGATAAATGCGGTACAACTGCCACATATAGCCCAAATCTTTGAGCGGGTTAGAGCCTTTATTTTGCATTTTTACAGGGAAAAACTCACACCCCATTTCTACCAAATAATCCGAATATTTATCTTCGGGAGCAATAGCTATCACCTGATGACCTTCCGCAAGAAGTGCCTGAGCAAGCCCAAGGCGGAAGTTATAGATGTTCCAAGAAGTGTTTAACACAATCGCAATACGCATACAAGAAGTTTTTGAACGAAGCTTAAATCTTATTGATTAGAAAAGGTTATAGGTTATAGACTGATGGTGAATATGAGGCAGGATTTTCGGATAAACTTAAAAGTAAAAAATATAATTATCTTTAAAAATTTATGTTTTTAATAGCTATAGTTATATTTAATATACCAAAATTTTTTAGATGCTTTCTGTGTTTTACGTATGTTCGCAGGCAAGGTCAAATTATTTTGATGCTTTTTGGGTGCAAACTTATAAAAATTTAACGCAAAAAGAGCAAGTTTCGTTACCTTTTTGGATAGTTTTTAAGTAGTGAAAACATTAAAACATTGATAATCAAGTATATAAAATGTTTAAATAAATTTTTATTTTGCTGTTTCAAACAAAACCAAGTATATTTGTGCCTGAATAAAGTGAAACAATTTGCGAAAGTTGAGGGTATCAAAATAACACCTCTTTATGATTTCACTTAAAATTAAACCCTTTTTATAAAATAAATGCGCACTTCAGAAATAAACATAGCCGTAAGCCTCGATGATGATAATGTACCAGAGCGTTTGCGTTGGATGGCGGACGAGTCACCTGCTGAAGGCTGGCAAGAAGCCAAAGCTGTAGCTATTGCTATTTGGGATGGTGTGGCACAAGGCACACTCAAAATAGACCTTTGGAACAAAGAAATGGAAGTCCGCGAAATGAAACGCTTCGCTATTGAAATAATGGCGGGCATTGCTGATTCTATGCGCCGTGCTACTTCTGACGAGCTGATGGCTATGGACATTGATAACTTATGCAAAAGCCTTGGCGACCGCCTTGAGCGCGAAATCAAAATGATGTAATACATACAAAAAATCGCAAATAAAAAATCTTAATTTATCTGCACCTTGCTGTACCGACTCCTTTTTTTCATGTACTTTTTTGGTTTTTCTAACTATGCCTTTGGGCAAAAAACCGCCCCTAAAGAACCCGAACAAGGTTCGGAAGATAGGGTAACGCTTGAGCGTGCCGATTTGTTGGAAAAGGATAAAAACCAACCTAATGTCAAAAAGTTATTGCGCCAAGTTGCGGTACGACATAAAGGCAGTGTGTTGTATTGCGATAGCGCATACCTGCATGAAGACCGCAACGCAGTGGACACTTTTGGAAATGCCCGTATGATAAACGACAATGGCACTGTCCTCACTGCCGATTCTATGTTTTATGACGGAAACACACAACGCGCACGTGCTGTGGGAAATGTAGTTTTTCAAGATGAGAAAACTACACTATATACCAAAAGCCTTGATTATGACCTTGTTACAGGCATTGCATACTACACACAAGGAGGCAAGATTATAGACGCAGAGAAAACGCTGGAAAGCAAACGAGGCGATTATGACACAAATAGTAAAATCTTTCGCTTTCAAGAAAAAGTAGTGCTCGATAGCAAACAAGAACAACGTAAAATTGAAACGAATGACCTTACCTACAATACTATTTCAAAACTCGCCTTCTTTCAAGGTGCAACCAACATAACCACCAAAGATGGGAAAATATACACCCAAAATGGTACATTTAATACCGAAACACAGGTTTCAAACTTTAAAGGGCGCACACGTGTAGATAACGAAAAGTATTCGATAGAAGCTGACACACTCTATTTTGACAATAAAAATGAAATAGGTTTTGCTCAACGAAATGTAGTCATGACAAACCGCAAAGACTCCCTTACTGCCTTTGGCGATAAGGCTTGGTTTCGGGGGAAAGATGGTGAAAGCAAGGTATATGGCAACGCACTTGCCTACCAAGTAAGCGGGGCAGGTAAGGATTCTCTTTGGATAAAAGCTGACACACTCTATGCTATAAACCGTGATAAAGATAGCACAAGACAATTCCTTGCCTACCATCACGTGCTTATTTTTAGGCAAGACTTTCAGGCAAGTTGCGACTCCTTGTCTTACAATAGAAGCGACTCAACTTTACATTTTTATAAAAGACCTATCCTTTGGGCAAAAAATACGCAACTCTCTGCGGATACACTTTGGGTGCAGTTGGATAAAAGCCGTATGAAGACACTTTTTATGCGCCTTAATGCTTTCATGATTAGCGAAGATACACTCAAAAATTACAACCAAATTAAAGGTAAAAATATTACTGCCCATTTTAAAGAAAACGCGCCCCGCCGTGTAGAAGTGAGAGGCAACGGACAAAGTATTTATTTCGCCTTAGAAAAAGATACGATACTTGTAGGTATGAATCGAAGTGAATGTAGTGGCGATATTAATATTGATTTTGGAGATAAAAACCAACTTAAGCGTATTACGCAAATTAAAAAAGTAGATGGGCAATTTATCCCACCCCACGAATTGAACGCGGAACAAAGCAAACTCCGCGACTTCGCATGGTTGATTGAACAACAACCCACAAGATCCGACATGAACACCTTGCCTACCAAAAAGAAAGCCCACACAGAAGTAATCCATAAAACTCTTTTGCCCCCTCAAAAAGAAGCAAAAAAACTCCAGAAAATAGATAAGAAATGAGGCACACCAAACCCTCCATATATGCCTGGCGTGTTTCTTTTTTTGGTGGGGAACACTATAGAAGTGAATAAAAAAACAAATTTGTAACATTCAAAACAAGACAAACTGTTTTTGAACGTTGTCAATAGGCGTTAGATCTTGACAACGTTTAAAAACAAAGAAAAAAACAGTTTTTTGATTTATGCGTACAAAATACTGATAATCAAATACAAGAAATTGCCTAAAATGTACGTTGTACTTTTATGCTTTATTTGAAAAAACAAAACTAAAAACTATCATACATTTGCATGGAAAATATTAACATAGAAAAAACTAGCAAAACACCCGAAGTAGTGTTTAATGCAGATACGCATTGCTTGGAGATAAAGGGCATTTCTATTCCAGAAGATGCTGAAAATTTCTATCGCCCACTCATGGAGTGGATAGAGGAGTATATCGTCCATGTAAACATAGAAAGACGAGCAGATAAGACGGAAACAAAACAAGAAGGGGAAATAGAAACAGAACAAGAGCCCAAGGGAGAACAGGAAATAGAACAAGAACCCAAGGGTGAGCAGGAAACAGAACAAGAACTGGAGGAGGAACAGCAACAAAGCAATACTCCCAATATTGTAATTGGCTTAAAGTTGATTTATTTCAATACAAGTACGGCTGATTATATAGTGAATATTTTGCGTAAGTTGCGCGAAGTACAACTTGACTATCCCTTGGTCTTGGATAATGCCTCGTTTAATCCTGATGATGCACCTCCGCATTGGGTTACGGTAGAATGGTATTATGAAGTAGAAGATGAGGATATGCTTGACACAGGTACGCACTTTGAGTCTGTGTTAGAGATGCCCTTTACGTATATAGCTGTAGATGAGATTGCTTAATTACAGCACTACTTTCCCAAAAAAAATTATGCGTATTCTGCTCTTGGTTATTTTGAATTTACTTGTTTCGAATATGGCGCGAGCGCAATATTTCGGGGAGGAGCATTGGCATAAAGGCGGTGCTATCATGGAAAATGGCGATACAATCCAAGGGTTGCTGAAATATGATACTGATACTGAGATTTTACAAATAAAAAATGAAGGCGTAGCATTACAAACCTACTCCTCTCGTAAATTATTAGCCT
>JAYTNK010000574.1:0-2640 GCA_043748375.1 Cytophagales bacterium | reverse complement strand
AGACGCTTGCCCTGACGAAAAAGGTAGTGTAGCAAGCAAAGGTTGCCCCGACCGCGATGGTGATGGCATTATTGATAAAGAAGATGACTGCCCTGACGACAAAGGCATACGCCAATTCAAAGGCTGTGCTGACCGCGATGGTGATGGTATTATGGACAAAGAAGACCTCTGCCCTGACGACAAAGGCACTATCGAATTTAAAGGCTGCCCCGATACTGATGGAGACGGCACACAAGACAACGTGGATAAATGCCCCAGCGTACCTGGGCCAAAAGAAAACAAAGGCTGTCCTGAAATTCTTGACCGCGCAAGCAAAGTGCTATTCGAAACAGGCAAGGCAGTTATCAAATCAGAGTCGTACTCTTTGCTTGACGAATTATCTACGATGTTGAACAAATATCCTGACACACGTATTAACCTCGAAGGACACACCGACAACGAAGGTGATGATGCCGCAAACCTTGCGCTCTCCAAAAACAGAGCAAAAGCCGTAGCAGACTATCTTGTTGAAAAAGGTATCCCTCTCTCGCGTGTATCAAGTGATGGTTTTGGTGAATCGCGCCCTATTGTTGCAAACGATACGCCCGCTAACAAAGCCAAAAATCGCCGCGTAGATATGCGCCTAACAAATAAGAAAGACTAATATCAGCTTTTCCTTAAGCAATTTACATAAACAGTGTAGGCTACTTTTGCATAGAAAGTAGCCTACACTGTTTTGATTTACTACTCTTCAATTCAATAGCTTCTTAGAAAGTTATGGCGAAGATAGAGTATAAATGGTTCTTAGAAAGTTATTGCGGGAATTTTTTTGCAGGTTTACAAAAGTGCCTTTTTACATAGAATAGGGATTGCAACCCCTATTCTATGTAAAAAAACCCGTATAAATTTTAGAAGAATCGTATAAATTTAGTCACAAAATACACAGACTAAATCTACTACTATATTCAAAATTCATGTTTGGTGGGACACCAAATTAAAAAACTCGATTTTTTACTCCACTTCTTTATTAGAATTTAGTATATAAACTTAAACAACTTTAAAAAACATGAATACAATTGGCAAAGTAACACTTTTAATTGGACTTGCTTTTGGTGCACAAGTCTGTAATACTGTCCAAGAAGACAAAAAAGAAGAAAATGCCCAGCGAAAAAGAGGCAACTTCAAAGCGTTTGAGGTAGCATACAATGCCCATGAGTTTGAAGCAAAAGAAGCCTATAACCTCACGCACCCAACAGGCTCAAAAATACAAATTCCTGCACAGGCTTTTGTGGACGAGGCAGGCAAGCCTGTTACAGGCAAGGTGAAGCTGAATTATCGAGAGTTTCACCACGCAAGCGAAATCATCACTTCAGGTATTACCATGCAATACGATAGCGCAGGCAAGAAACACCCTTTTGAAACCGCAGGTATGTTCGATATCCGCGCAGAGCAGGCAGGCAAGCCCATTTTCTTGGCAAAAGACAAAGCCATACAAGTCGACCTCGCTTCGCACAAAGAAGGCGCGTTCAATATTTATTACCTGCAAGAAGCCAAGCAAGTAGCTAAAACTATTGCCTACTCCCCTTTGCCATTTATCAGTCAAGCCGTAGCACAAGACGTTATACCTGGCGAAGATAGATGGAAGCTCATGCAAACCTCCAACTTGCCTACCGAAAACAAAGAACGCAAAACTAAATTAGCAGAAATAAATAAAGGAATACCCGTTCAGCCTACTGAACCTATACTATATGACGAAAAAGCACCTATTTTTGAACTCGAAGTTGATACTAAAGGTTTTCCCGCTTTGCAGGCTTTAGAAGATATTTTATGGCAATATGCAGGCGATTTGAAAAATGATGCCCAAAATCCTGACAAAAACGAATGGGTTTTCTCGCATCAATGGGGCAGTATTCGCTTAGAAGCCGATACAGATACTGAATACCGCCTTGTATTGCAAAGCGCCACCAAACGCTTCGAAAGCCAAGTCCGCCCAACTTTTAAAGGATTACCTTATGATAAAGCTAAAAAACTTTTCGCAGGAAGGAAAAAAGAATATGAACAAGAGGTAGAAAAACGCAAAGCAGAAATAGACAAACTACGCGCCGAAAAGAATTATTATGACCGCATAGCAAAGTTCCAACGTTCTTTTGAAATTCAAAATCTTGGTATTTATAATTGCGACAGGATATATAACGGCGGTGACCCAAGTGATGTGATAGAAGTAGCCTTGAATTTGAATGTGCCAACTGACCCAACCCTTGCAAAAGCCACAAAAGCAAGCGTTTATTTGATAGCTGACAACATAGCGGTTCTTTATACTGCACAAAACAATAAGATACCCGCATTTAGGTTAAATATAAAACGTAACAATAAACTGTTGGTACTGTTTGAAGGCACAGAAAAAGTGGCTATCTATACATCAGAAGAGTGTAAACGCCTCGCTCAAGTAAGAAAAAAAGAAGTTGTCGATATAGACCTTACACTTGCGAAAGAGCCTATAAAATCTACAGAGGCTCTCGCAACGTTATTGGCAAAACTGTAATTTCCTAAAAACTATCCTTCTGTATTTTTTTAAGTGAAAAGAGAGGTTTGTCATTTTGAGCGAAGCGAAAAATCTCGTTTTTCGTTCACAAATCGTCATTCAACAACGAGATGCTTCAC
>JAYTNK010000573.1:0-3214 GCA_043748375.1 Cytophagales bacterium | reverse complement strand
AACTCATCTAAATTGGAGGCAGTAATACTCAAAAACTTTAACTGCTCAAATATGGTGCGATTGCCTATTCTCGCCTGCTCAAGTACACGCAAGTTAAACCGCAACCAACTCAAGTCGCGACTAATATAATTACTTTGGGTGATAAGGTTTGAAACTCTCTCTTTGTGTATCATAAATATTGTCAAACAAGCTCATATATAGATAATAGAGCCATTAGGAATAGTGCTTATTTATTTGTGGTTCTTCGAAAGTTATTATGGGATAGCCACGTTGTAAGCGTCTGTTATACACTTTAGCACCCCGTAAAAGCCTGAAAAACAGATTCTTACAGCATGACTGCTCATATATTTTGGTAGCTTTCGCTATAACTTTTTAAGAACCTTATTTGTATTGATAACCTGATTTATTGCCTTCAACTGCTTAGAAATTGTAAACTTCTTGGTTTTGGCAGGCAAGTTACAAACTTGCCTGCCTGCCATATAAAACACAGGTTTGCTTACTATTATATGTTTTTATTCTATTTTTGGCAATAATTAAATAACTTTTATTTGTATAAAATACTTTCAAAATAGTATGCTCTTCAAATAATAGAACACAATAAATTAGCAAACGGGCTTAACTTGGTTTATGTTCACAATTTTCACGTACACACTCTCCATAAAAGACGAGTGAGTGGTGTAAAATATTGAACTTAAGCAAGTCGCTTACCATTGATTGTATGTTTTGAATACGCGGGTCGCAAAACTCCGTAACTTTATGACAGATAGTGCAAATCAGGTGGTCGTGTTGTTTGAAGCCATGACTTTTTTCGTACTGGGCAAGATTTTTGCCAAATTGATGTTTTGTAACTAAATCGCAATCCACCAAAATTTCTAACGTATTATTGACCGTTGCCCTACTCACACGATAATTCTTGTTGGTCATATCAATATAGAGGTTCTCTGCATTGAAATGCCCACCGCGCGTATATATTTCTTCCAAAATAGCGAATCGCTCTGGGGTTTTACGAAGCACTTTTTTCTCTAAATAGGCAATGAATATTTTGTTCACTTCCTCCAATACTGTAGGGTTGTTCATGGTTTTTTGGTAGTAGCAATAGTTGAATCTACGATAACGAAAATGTCCTCTTTGGGTTTAGCCAAGTAGTACTTTTCTCGCGCAAACTTCTCAAGGGCTTCGTTGCTATTAAATAAACCTTGGTATTCGCGTGAAATTTCTTTTATTTTTTGGTCATAATACACTTTATCTTGCTTCAATTTTTGCAACCTATCACGGCGCATAGATTGTGTGATGAAATCGTTAGCATCGAGCCATATCATCCAAAATATAAATATAACAGTTGCAATAAAATAAAAGTTTCTAAAAACAGGTGGTACACGCATTTTATTTTTTATTTTTTATTATTAAGCTTATAATTTAATTAACAGCTTACATATAATTAACATTGTCTTTTTTTTAGCAATTAAAAATTGCAATAAGGCTAAAAGATTATTGCTTTTAATTATGAGAGTGCAAATACTTGACTATCAATGTTTTAATTAGAATATATATGCTCTACGCCCTCAAAAGTATGTCATTCGTATTGTAAATGACATTTATACTTTATTGTTGTAGCTTATGCTTTCCTGCAAAGGTAGGCAAAAATAAAAATAAAACACAAAATAGAAAGGCGCATTTCAAAATTCCAATCCTCTTGCTGCCTCAATAGGCTATATAGCGGTTAGTATTGGTTATGCCCATAAATTGAAGCCATAATTTTCAATGAAGAAAAAATAATACACTAAGTAAAATTTGGTTAATTCCAAAAACCTGTTACCTTTGCGACATGGAAAGATTTACAGGAATTATTGGTATAGTACTAATTTTAGGACTTGCCTACCTACTCTCGAACAACCGCAAAGCTATTAACTATCGGCTCGTATTGAGTGGATTGGCTATTCAATTGGCATTGGCTATTTTTATCCTTAAAACACCCGTAGGCAAGGAGTTATTCAATCAATTAGGTATTTTTGTTACTAAAATCCTTTCTTTTGGCGACAAAGGTGCAGATTTTGTATTTGGCTCGTTGGTCAATAAAGAAAGCATGGAAAGTGCGTTTGGCAAAGGTAAGGATTTCGTATTCTTTTTCAAAATTATTCCTACTATTATTTTTGTAGCAGCGTTGGTGAGTATTGCTTATCATATTGGGTTGATGCAACGCGTTGTTGCTTTTTTTGCACGGATTGTTTATTGGCTCATGGGCGCAAGCGGAAGCGAGGCACTGTCGAATGTAGCTAGTGCGTTTGTGGGACAAGTAGAGGCACAAATTATGATTCAACCCTACCTGAAAGGTATGACCAAATCAGAACTCCTCGCCTCCATGACGGGTAGTATGGCGTGTATTGCAGGAGGGGTAATGGCTGTTTATATTTCATTTGGTGTGCCTGCAGCGTATTTAATAGCCGCAAGTATCATGGCAGCACCTGCCGCTTTAGTAATAGCCAAAATAGTATATCCTGAAACAGAAGTTTCAGAAACAAGAGGCATTGTAAAATTAGAAATCCAGCAAGAACACTCCAATTTGGTAGATGCTATTTCGCATGGCGCGAGTGATGGTTTAAAAGTAGGGCTAAATGTAGTGGCTATGTTGATATGCTTTATAGGGTTGATAGCGATGCTCAACGCAGGCTTGGGGCTAATAGGAAGCGGGTTTGTACAACTCGGTTTAACAAAAGCATTGATAGGCTTTGACCTTGGACAACTATCCTTGAATATGATTTTAGGAAGTGTATTCGCTTTGTTTAGTTTTTTAATGGGCGTTCCTTGGGAAGACACTTACAAGGCAGGCTCTCTTTTGGGTACAAAAATAGTAGTAAATGAATTTGTAGCCTACCTAGATTTAGTAGCCATAAAAGAAACCTTAAATCCCAAATCGCTTATTATTTTAAGTTTTGCGTTGTGCGGTTTTGCTAATTTTAGCTCCATCGCTATTCAAGTGGGAGGCATAGGGCAACTTGCGCCTGAGCGTAGGGCTGATATCGCCAGTTTAGGCTTTAAAGCTTTGCTTTGCGGTACTATGGCTTCTTATTTATCGGCTACTATTGCAGGTATTTTGCACTAATTTATTGCTTAGGAATAGGAATAGAAATTAAATAACTTCATCATTTTACTCACGCGAAGCCACGCTGTAAGCGTCTGTTGGCATTGCCACATCACGCAAAAGTCCAATAACAGA
>JAYTNK010000572.1:0-2738 GCA_043748375.1 Cytophagales bacterium | reverse complement strand
AAATGGGGGGATTTGGGCAAAAAATCTACAAGATGGGCATTTGGAGAAAGTTTAAAAAGGCAACAAGCGAAAGCCCTATAATTATATTGACCCAAGTTACACGTTATGTTTTTTATTCAAAAAGACATGATAAAAACACTCATTTCTGCCAAAAAAACACGTTTTTTCATGTCGTTTTTTAGATACGATAGGGGTTGCAACTCCTACTATACGGAAAAAATCATGTTACACACAACTCAGGTTAATTATATTAAAACAACAAAACGCTGTACAATGCGTTAATAAATCAAACCTTATATATTCGCATGAAAAATATGCTTCTCCTTGCCGCTGCGCTTGGACTCACTATCAGCGCAAACGCGCAAATAACTTTCTTGACTGGTACTTGGGCTGAAACTAAAGCCGTAGCCAAAAAAGAAAAAAAAATGATATTTATTGATGCCTATACTACTTGGTGTGGACCCTGCAAAATGCTTTCTAAAAATGTCTTTACTGACAAAGCTGTAGGCGATTTTTACAATACCAACTATGTCAATTTTAAAATGGACATGGAAAAAGGTGAAGGCATCGATTTTGCCAAAACATACGCCATCAATGCGTACCCTACTTTATTGTACTTTAATCAAGATGGAGAAATAGCCCACCGCACTGTCGGCGCACCTCCTATCGAGCAATTTATTGCAAATGGTAAAAGTGCCCTCGACCCCAACAAACAATACCATACCTTGTCGAAAGCTTATGAAAAAGGAGACCGCAAACCTGAGTTCCTACGTAATATGGCACTTGCTGCAAGAGAGGCGGGCGCAGAAGACGCAAGCAGTATCATGGCAGAGTTCTTCAAAACTATGCCAAAAGAGGATTGGAGCAAACCCGAAAATGCTGATTTTGTCGCCCTTTCTGTTACAAGTTTTGAATCGGAGGCGTTCCAATACATGGATAAAAACCAAGATAAATTTACAGAAGAGCAATTCCAATCTGCTATTTTCCCTTTGCTCGATGCTGAATTAGGCAAAATAATAGAGTCAAAAGACGAAGAGGCTATGAAGGTTCTCCAAGCAAAAATCACTAAATATCTTCCAACACAAGCTGAAGCTATCAATCCTAAAATCAAAGAGATTTTTTACCAACAGACAGGAAATGCTAAAAAAGCTGAAGAGTCTATAGATGAAAAATTAGCCAAAAGTACAGATTGGCAGGAATTCAATCAGGCAGCTTGGGGTGCGTATGAAAATGAAACCGACAATGCCAAACTTCAAAAAGCATTGGGTTGGGCTAAAAAATCGGTAGAGTTACAAGAAAATTTTTATAATACGGATACATACGCGCATCTTTATCACAAACTCGGTAACAAAAAAGAGGCTATGAAATGGGCAAAAAAAGCGATTGAAATAGGCAAAAAAGCTAAAGAAGATACAAGCGGCACTGAGGCTCTTATCAAAAAAATAAACTCAAAAAAATAAAAATTTTGGTTTTTATGTAGGCAAAAAACGTTTGGCGATGCTCGTAAGCATTGCCAAACGTTTTTTTCGTTGAACACATATTCAGTCTTACAAATAGTCCTTTTGCACTTTTAACAGGTTTCGTAACTCCTCTAATTCACGTTGAAATGCTTCAGCACGTTTAGCCTCCTCGTCAGCACGTTTAGCTTCGGTTTTAGCTGTTTTTTCAGCGTTTTCAGCGCGTTTAGCTTCGGTTTTAGCTGTTTTTTCAGCATTTTCAGCGCGTTTAGCTTCCTCGTCAGCGCGTTTAGCTTCCAGCTTTGTCATTTCTTCTGAAGCCAAAAGCTCTTCTACGTATTCTTTGAGTTGCTTTTTAGTTTCTTGCAAAAGCATTTGTGCTTGTAGGCGAATTTCACGTTCATTGCCATACGCTAAAAACTCGTCTCCTTGTTGAGTACGCACTACTAATTGCTCATTTTCAATATTCAAACTGATGTTGAGCATATCGATGATATAGTTTTCGTATTGAAACACACGTTGTAATGTGCCTCCTATACGCCAAAACGCCTCGATGTTCAATCCCTTTTTTGTATGAACAATGATGTACTCATCTACGCCTAATTGGTTGTAAAAGTTGTAGCGTTTTAAGAAATCCGTTTTATCTTTGTAATTTGATTCGGACATGATTTCTATGGCAAGCATCTTCATCTTGCCTGCCGATTCTTCCATCCGTGCTTGTTCGTCTTCAAGAACAAACGAAGTTCTTTTGTGTGGTGCGACTCCTGTGGCAAGCATTATATCAGGGGCAAGTACGTGTTTTTGGGTTTTTATTCGCTTCTTTCCATTTTTGTAGGTTATTTTTTGTTTAGAATAATATACAAAAACATCTACGCCTACAAAACAGTTACTTTCTAAATGCTCTGTAACAGCTTCTATGACACTCTTGAGATAGATTATCATGTTAGCTTGTTCGGGATTTTGTGCCATAGGTTGATTATCTTCAAAAGGGTAGTCAAAGTTTTTCCAGTCCTCTTTCCAAGTATGTACAGGCAGGAGGGGCAGGGCAGGCAAGTATGGGTAATCGGGGAATAGCTCGATTTGCATAGCGTAAAGATACCTTATATTTTTCAAAAATACAATTTTTACAGGCGTTTACCCTCTCTTTTTGGAAAAAGAGAAGGGTCGTTAATTTTCAAAAAGTTTAGGACTTACGCAAAAAATGCAGTTTAACGAAAAATATGGTTAAAATGGCTTAAAATGGCTTATGCTTTAGGCGCATTGTTAGGGTTTGGCATTTGG
>JAYTNK010000571.1:0-4009 GCA_043748375.1 Cytophagales bacterium | reverse complement strand
CCAAATGCCAAACCCTAACAATGCGCCTAAAGCATAAGCCATTTTAAGCCATTTTAACCATATTTTTCGTTAAACTGCATTTTTTGCGTAAGTCCTAATCATCATAAAATATGGCTTGCCACAAAGAAATAAAGTGGAAAATCAAAATCAAAATTTGGATAATACTGTCAATAATAAGTAAAATATTTTTAGCTAACTGCATATACTTCTTTGTTTTTAGATTTCTTACTCCAACTTCCTCAAATCCACAGGCGCATGTTTGAAATGCTTGTATGTAGCTTGAAAAGACAGGAGGGCAGAAAAAAGAGCCAATATTTGTCCCCAACCGTAAAATGTAACTATCAATACAGGTGTAGCGATAAGGATAAGTGTAATAATAGACAATAAGATATATACAACGCGCATATAGCTCATTTTTCCAAAAATGATCAAATGCAAGCTGTTACTTATTGCAAATTGATAAAAACCTACAGGTAATAAAGCACCAGCTAAGTTTATTTTACTATCTGCTGTTTCTAACCATGCAGATACAATAGTAAACATAATAAGCCCTATCAGGTATGTTTGTATGGCACTATCCACTACAAGAAAAAGTTTCTTAAATTGCATAAAAAATAATATTTTCAAATTTACTCCAACTCCCTAAAATCCACAAGCACTGCGCTTGAGATGCTTTATTTTGTATGCTTAGAAGTGTATGTATAAGGTTTTACACATCTTTCTTAGCGCGTAGTTCTGCTAAGACTTCAGGCAGTTTTTCTAAGTTCTTGCCTAAAACCTTTGCCATGTCTGCCTTTTTCTTGTCGAAGGCTTTTTGCAATAAAGCAACCATACGCGCCTCGTCTATGTTGTTGATTAGGTTTTGTTCTTGAGTGGTCATAAGTCTTGCTTATTTCAATTGTTCCAAAAGTTCGGGTTTTGGAAAACCAACTTTAGCCAATGTTTCTTTAGCTTTTTTTATTTTTTCAGTTATAAAAGCAGGCAAGTCTTCTGTTTGCTGTGCTGTATTATTCGCTTGAATAGGGTGTTTTTGGCAAAATTCTTCAGCTTCTTCTTTAAATGTTTTCATGTTTTAAACTATTTTCCACAAGACAAAGATAAGATTTTATTTTTAATTTTACACCAACTCTCTCAAATCCACAGGCACAATGCTTGAAATACCTTGTTGAATCATCGTAACGCCATACATAATGTCTGTGCTTGTCATTGTGCGCTTGTTGTGCGTAACAATAATGAACTGCGAATCCTTCGAAAACTCTCGAATAATATTATTAAATTTTTCTGTGTTGGCATCATCAAGGGGCGCGTCCACCTCATCAAAAATACAGAAAGGCGCGGGTTTGCGCAAATAAAGTGCGAATAGGAGGGAGGTTGCCGTGAGCGTTTTCTCGCCACCCGAAAGTTGGTCTATAGTCAAAGGTCGCTTGCCTTTTGGACGCGCTACGATTTCTATTTTCGACTCAAGTGGGTTGTTTGGGTCACTCAAAACAAGGTCGGCGGTATCCTCTGCCGTAAAAAGTGAGCGAAATACTTTGATAAAGTTGATTCGGATTTCCTCAAAAGCAGTCATGAAAGCTATTTTGGCAAATGCTTCCATCTCTTCGAGGGTTTGGCGCAATTTAGCCTCCGCATCTGTGAGGTCTTTTCGCTGACTGTCAATAAATTGATGGCGTTCTTGCGCTTCTTCATAATCCTTTAGAGCCATTGCATTGACTGCGCCGAGCCGTTCTATTTTTTGACGAATATCGTCTGTTTGGCTTTTTAGTTCTTCGTTTGTGAGGATTTCGTAAGGATTAGAGAACGGGCTTGCCTGCTCGCCTACCACTGTTGCTAATTCTGCTTTGGTAAAATCTACGACAGTTATAGGCTGGGTAGGCAAGATTTTGATAGGCTTTAGCTCGCCTACCTCAAAAAGCAAAAAGGTTGGAGACGTAACGATAGGCGCGGGATTAAAACCTGCAAAACGCCAGCGACTATGCTTCTTTTCACGCGTCAATTCGGCTACTGTAATTTGAAATTCGATACTTAACCGTTCCTTTACGCTTGCCAAAGTGATGTCAATTTCATGCATTTTTTGGCGGAGGCTTTGTAGGAGTTGGTCTTGAGTTTCTTTTTTGCGTTGCAGTTCGCGGGTTGATTTTTCTAATTCGCCAATAAGCCCACGCGAAGTATAATAATTTTGTTGGGCGGTGCTTACGGTTTGTTCCCAGTCGGGCAATTCTTGTTGGAGTTTATCGATTTGCTCTTCAAAGGCTGCTTCGCTATCCAAGCCTTTCTCAAGTTCTTCTTCTGTTTGGCGCAGTTCATTTTCCTGCCTGTCTAATCGTTGTTTGATAGTATCCAAATTTTGTACTTGGTGTCTGATATTTTGCTCCGATGACTTGAGTTGGTTTTTTTGCTCTATCAGGCGCAAGTTTTTGTAGTTAAATTGCGTGGCAATTTCGCGTTGTTTATCCAAGTCCTCTATAAGGTTTTCGCGCATATTTTCGACTTGTTCGAGCAATGCGTTTTCCTGTTCCTCTGTGCTTGTTAGGGCAGGTTTGGTGGAAGCAAGCGCGTCTTGAAGGGCAACAATTCGGTCTTGCACCTCAAATTGTCGGTCTTGTGCGAGTTGCAAAGTGCGTTGTATTTGTTCTCTTTTCCCTGTTAATGAGGACTGTTCTCGCTGTAATTGTTGTAATTTATGCTCTATATTTTTGATAGCTTCTTTGTACGACTGATTTTGCACCAAGCTCGTTTTATTCGCTTGTTTGAATTGCAAATCGCCTCTTTCTGCTTCTAATCGTTGGGTGAGGTCGGCTATTTCTTGGGTGAGGCGTTCTAAATTTTGCACGCGTCCCAGTCGTTTCCCTTCGAATGCGCCCACCGAGCCTCCTGTAATGGCATATTGTTTGCGGACTATTTGCCCATTCAAAGCGATATAACTCGCCTGCGGATTATTTTCAGTGTGTAATTTTTCAGGGCTTTCCACGATATAAACTGCTTGTAAAAGAGCTTGCGTGAGGGCTTGGTGTTCGGGCAGGCAAGTTACAATTTCGTGTGCAGGAATCGGTGCGTGTGTATCTCGCCGCGCAATATCGCCTATACCACGCAAAGAAGTGCTAAATCCACTTGATAGTGTTTTAGCTGGTGGACTTAGGTATTCCAATACAAAGAAATTTGCTTTACCTTTTTGGGCTTTATCCAAAAGTTGAATAGCCTGAAAAGCGTCTTGCAAAGTATTTACCACATAATAATTAAGATAAGGCTCAAGAAAAGCCTCTACAGCTATTCGATATTTCTCTTCGCAACTCATAATATCAGAAAGCAAGGGGAATTGTTTGCCCCATGTTGTTTCTTTTTGCAAAAACTTGAGAGCATCAGGAAACCCCTCCATATTGTCTATGAGCGATTTCGTTAGGTTATACTCGTTTTGTTTGCGGTCAAGCGTGCGCTGTGTTTCGGCAACTTGCCTACGCAATGCCTCAACTTCTTGCTCAAGTTCTACGGTTTCGGTTAGTTTTCTATTTTCCTTTTCTTGTGCTTCTTGTAAATCTTGTTTGATAAAATCTATTTTTACCTCTATTTCGCGCAAGTTTTTCTCGAGTGTATCCCAATCAGTTTGTTGGAAATTGCTTTGCGAGCTTAGTTTTTCAAGTTCTTGTTTGGCAGAGCTAAGTTGCGTTTGTTGGATTTCATAGTTTTTACGTCCTTCAAATCCTTTGTTACGCGCTTGTTGATAACGGTTTTCGAGGCTTTGGATTTGTTGTCGCA
This sequence comes from Cytophagales bacterium, assembly GCA_043748375.1. Lineage (GTDB taxonomy): Bacteria > Bacteroidota > Bacteroidia > Cytophagales > Microscillaceae > RDXI01. The sequence goes on along the minus strand of JAYTNK010000571.1, from coordinate 256 downwards.
ACTCGCCTACTCGCGTATCTTGAGCTTGCGTGTCGGTTTGGGCTATTTTTACTTCTGCTTCCGCATTATCTACACGGTTTTGTTCTTTATCTACTTGGTTGGTACTATTTTCTAAAGCCCGTTTTAGTGTCAAATGCTGGGCAAGGTCTTGTTTGATTTGGTCATGAAGTTTAGTATTTCGTTCTTGTAAAAAGTGTAATCGTTCTGCTTTTATTTTCTTCTCATTTTGTATGCGGTTTAGCTCTGTTTTGTGGGT
>JAYTNK010000570.1:0-3644 GCA_043748375.1 Cytophagales bacterium | reverse complement strand
GAAACATTCATTAAAGTTTGGAAAAATATAGATACGTATGATGCAGACAAAGGAACATTGTACACATGGATGCTAAATATCGCACGCAATATGAGTATTGATCATTTGCGCAAACAAAAAAGGCAGGCAAGTGTAAAAACAACGCAGGTAGACCAAATTGCTGACTTTTTTGTAGAATATACGGGTATTGCAGATATAATCGCCTTGTTAGAGGAAAATCTTAGGATAATCATAGAGGCTGTTTATTTTCAAGGCTATACCCACGAACAGGCATCTATTTTGTTAGATATTCCGTTAGGCACTATTAAATCAAGGCTGAAAATAGCCATAAGAGAACTAAAAAAATACTTTCAAGTTTCAAATTAAAACATCTATGAACACACCTATAACAGAGAATATCGCAACCCTCATAGCCACTATCTGCCCCGTAAACCCACCAGCAACTTTGAAAAGCAAAATATGGCAAGCAATTAGTGAGATACCTTCTTTCCCTTTATTATCCAACCAACATAATAAAGCATGGTGGGATGATAAAGTAAAACAACACACAACCGAACCTGTGTATAAAGGTTTGTATCTCACCCCTATTTTTCAAGATACAAAACAAGGTTTGTATCTGCTTTGGCTTAATCAAACTTTGCATGAAGAAGCACATACAGATATTAGCGAATCGTTTCTTATCTTAGAAGGGGCTTGCACCTTTATAACCGAAGATAAGCGCACTGCTTACCAAGCAGGCGATTACGTATGCGTGCCTGATTCGAAACACACCATTGAGATAGCCGAAGGAACATCTATGAAAGCCATTATAGAAAGGTTACAACGTGCATAAAGGCAAAAAATATATAGTGTTTCGAACACTTTATTTTTACCTTTTCATAAAAAAAATGCACAAGAAACCTATTAGCCAAATAATCATGCCACTCCCCGCTGACCATAGTATTGGGGACCAAAGATACATAAAATCATTTGGTAAAGCATGGCTTGGATTATTGGGTTGATAATAGATTTTTACGGAGTTACCTAAAATAAACGATGAGGTTTCATCAAAAACTGTTATAGAAAAAATTTTTTTTTCGCTACTCACAGTTTTAAATTCAATAGTAGCATTTATTACAGTAGCATTTCTTATACCCTTACTTTCGGAAATACTTGTAACAATGCCCTGAGCTTTTTTTGCCGTTTGCAAGAATAAAATTCTTTGCATAAAAAAGCAAAAAGCCACTGCTAAAAGTAAATAAGAAAAGTTAAAAAAAAGGGAGGCTATTTTTTCACCTTCTGTTTTTTCCATAAAACCGCATGTTTTCTACATGAATTTGTAACCGTTCAGCACCATTACAAAGGTAATGGTTTTTTTCTAATTTAGCAAGGTTATCTCGGTTTTTCGAACTGTCAAAATAAGCTTCCTCTTATAGCGAAAACTTGAATTGTAACACTTTGAAAAAGCGAGTCATGTTGTTTCAACCCTAAGGATTGAAACTCTCTCAAAAGTATCTTAGAATTTACTTTAAAGCATATTCCCGCAATAACTTTCTAAGAAGCATATTTTTGAAAATAAAAAGGTTTTTTGTGCTTTTCTAACTTAAATAATAGCAAAAAATTATAGATGAAATAAAGAATGTGAATTTGTTATTAACACCTGCCCCTACACATGGAATAACGTAGTTCAATTAAGGAAAATGGGAAGTAATTTACTTTAAATCTAATAAAATTATGGCTAACGCAGAAAAATATTATTGTGGGCATTGCAAACACTACATTGCGTATTTGAAAAAATACCCTCCTAAAGATATATGCAAAGCCTTTCCTAATGGTTTAGGCAGTGCCTATGGAAGCATTAAGGGCTTCTCAAAAGATGTACACCAATTCATTTTCCCTGACCAAGAAAACGACTATGTTTTTGACGAAGAAATCCACGAAAATATATGGCAAATGGTAGATTTGGAGGCAATGATGCAGGCAGGCAAGCACATAAATAGGAAAGTATTGGACTTAAGCAAAAACGAGTTAGGGGCGTTTCCTGAGAATTTGGTGTATTTCTTCCAGTTAAGGCATTTGTATTTGGCGCATAACAATCTCCAAGTCTTGCCTGAAACTGTAACCTTCATAGAAAACTTGACGATGCTGGATTTGTATGGCAATCAACTTCATACCTTGCCTACACGTTGGCACAAGCTCAAGTTTTTGAAACGCTTGTATCTCTATCATAATCAGCTTGCGAGCTTGCCTACGAGTATGGGCGATTTGGGGAGTTTAGAAAGTTTGGGCTTGGCAAATAATCAGCTTACTGCCTTGCCTAATAGTTTCGCAAGGCTACAAAATTTGGAAAGATTGTATTTGAGTGAAAATCAGTTGATGGATTTTCCAGCAGTAGTAACTTACCTGCCTAATTTGGCGCATCTGTATCTTTCTCGCAATCAGTTACACGCCTTGCCTGCCTCTGTAGGCAAGATGCAAGGCTTACGTTGGTTAGGTTTGGGAGGCAATCAACTGACTACTTTGCCAGAAGAACTGTTTTCCTTGCCTGCCCTCGAATGGTTAGATTTGCGTGATAATCCTATTGCAGAAAGCGAACAGGAAAGGATAAAGGCGGAGTTGCCAAATACTGAAATTTTATTTTGATACAAGCAATAGCCTATGTGGATATTTCGGAAAATTGGGTGTAATTTTGTACTACAGTTACACTTGCCTACCCAATTTTTCGACACCAACAACAGACAACTTTTGTGCGGGGGTTGTTGGTGTCGAAAAGCGCAGTAGAGAAATTTGTGTGAAATAAAAACCTTGCCCGCACTTTCCGAACACGCAACAACGGCAGAGAGAATACCCGCATCTGCATGAACGTTTACGATAGCATCTGTAGCATACACCTCTCTATCGGTATTAAGAATTAGGTAACTTTTTTTCAAATTCCAATAAGAAAGAGTTCCTATTTGATAGGAATGACGTTATTACATCAGTGGGGTATCTTTCTATTGCGGGAAACCTTTGTAACTCAAATATATAAGTTTCGTGTTTTCCAATGAGCATAACTTCATTCATTTGCGTGTCCAAATAAACAAAATTTTCATTGTATGGAAAATCGCCTTCCCTGTCATAACACTCCGCTCCTATAATCATCATCAAAGCCTCTATACCTGCATTAGTTGCCAATACTGATACAACCCTTCTATCTTCTTTGAGATGCCATTTATCTAACAATAGTTTGCATTCCCCAGCATATCTATCGTTTGTCAGCAGTGCCATTTCATCCTCTTTGGAAATAGAGAATGTATCATATTGATAGGGTAATAGATTATTTATCAACTCCATCAATGTAGGTATTTCGCATCTGTCATCGTAGCTAACAAAATGCGACAAAATATATTTAATACTCAAAAATTCTTTTGAATTATCAAATCTTGGGGATATCCTCCCATTTGTTGTGGTATATAACGTTGTATGCTCTTTTTTGAATACTTGATAGTCCATATTAAACGTAAGGATTTATTTAGGATATGCAGTGACAATTCTGCCTGTAGCCATATTTTTCCGCCTTTGTTGGTGTTAGAAAAGTGCAGAAAACCTTTTTATTTCGCTACTGTACTTTTCGACACCAACAAGCGACAAACTTTGTACGGGGATGTTGGTGATCGAAAGGTGGG